>CALKEO010000038.1 GCA_938088195.1 uncultured Flavobacteriaceae bacterium
AAGATCAAATCCAGTAACTTATTTGAAAATTTATGATGATATAAGGAATCTTTTTGCATCACAAAGTTTATCTAAGGCTAATTACTATAAACCAAAACACTTTTCATTTAACGTTGATGGTGGAAGATGCGATACATGCAAGGGAGAGGGAACAGTTAAGATAGAGATGCAATTTATGGCTGACGTAAATTTAACTTGTGAAAGTTGTAAAGGTATGCGTTTCAAAGAAGAAATTTTAAGAGTAAAGTTCAACAATAAAAATATCGATGACACACTTAAAATGACAGTTGATCAAAGTATAGATTTTTTTTCCAAATTCGATCAAAAAAAAATTGTTAGGAAGCTACAACCATTAAAAGATGTTGGAATGGGGTATGTTAAACTTGGCCAGTCCTCCTCTACTCTCTCGGGAGGTGAAGCTCAAAGAATAAAACTAGCTACATTTTTACTTAAAGGAACCAATAGAGACAAAACACTTTTCATTTTTGATGAACCAACCACTGGGTTACATTTTCACGATATTAAAAAATTATTAAAATCTTTCAATTCTTTAATAGAAAATGGCCATACAATTATAGTGGTTGAACATAATATAGATTTAATTAAATCATCCGATTATATAATTGATTTAGGTTTAGATGGCGGCGATAAAGGAGGTCAGCTAATTTTTCAAGGAAGTCCAGAGAAATTAGTTAGAGAAAAGAAATCTAGATTAACAAAATATTTAAAAGAAAAGCTAGTAGCTATTTAAATCTAGATTCAATCGTTTTATTAATTGTTTTTGATAGTTTTAAAAAATAAACAAGCGAAACATAGACTACAGAAATCAATATACTTTTAATACTAATATCTATTAATGGATGTAAATCAAATTGAAAGAAACTAAATCCGTAAAAAATTGATAAAATAACTGCTATAATTTTAATTGTATTATAATTATATGGCTGGATTTTTAATTTATAATTGATATATAATACTTTTAAAATTGTAAAAAATATCAATACAATCAAAGTGGAAATAGCAGCGCCATTAATCCCATACAAATCAATTAAATAATCATTTAAAAAATAAACAGATATTGCCATTGAAATTGAAAAAGGTAACGTTATTTTATAAAAAATTGAGGTAGCTAAAATTGCAGGTCCACATCCAAAACTCATCTGTATTAATTTAGCAAAAGAAATGATCATAACCACCATTATTGCATCTGCATAAAACTGATTATTCATTAATTCATAAAATGAATTGATATTTAAATTAATTAATAGAAAGAAAAAACCACATATAATTAATAGATTAGAAGAACTCCTTTGATACAAATCTTTTAAATTTTCAAAATTATCATCATTAATCGCTTTAGCTACCATTGGATTGACTATTTGAAACATTGCTCTTCCTGGGATTTCTACAACTGTTGCTATAAATACTGCCACAGCATAATATGCAGTTTGAGAAATAGCTTCCTTTTGGGGAATCATATATTTATCAATATCTATCAGCAAACTAGCAGCAGATCCAGCTAATAAAATATAAATTGAATATGAGACTATTTCCTTAAAATTTTTTGGAAGTGTAAAAGAGAATTTTGGTTTATATAATGAAAAAGAATATAAAATCATTATTAGAAGTCTCAGGAAATAAAGTCCTGTTAACCACCAAACAAAATTTTCTTTTTCAATTATTTGAAAAGAAACCAAAAGTAATAGTACAAAGACAGCAATTCTTGGATACACCTCCTTTAAGATATTACCAAAAACAGACTTAAACTGCACTCTGGACCAAGCATAAAAAACTTCAAAATATGATGTTGAAAATGCTACTAAAAATATAACCCAAACATAGGATTCAATTATTGGATTTTGCATTGATAAAAAATCTCCTATTAAATCATGTACCTGGGTAACAAAAAAACAAACGGGAATTATAATAATTAAAGGAATGAAAATTATACTAGAAAGAAAGGAATCCCTTGAAACCTTATCTTTAAAAGAACTATAAAATTTAATTATTGTGTGTTGAGCACCAAGAGACATCAAGGGTTGTAAAAGATTTGATGTTGCTAATAAAAAAACTACTAAACCATAGTACTTATCTCTTAAAAACTCTGGATAAAAATAAAGTGTATTAATAGCACCAATCAATAAAGCAATGGAAATTGTAATAATATTTTTTGAAGTTTGTTTAACTACTATTCCCATTTAATCAATAGTTTTATTTATGATTTCATTTAATTTTTTGGATAAAGTATCATACGTATAATTACCAGTATTTTTTGGATTATAATTATTTTTTCCAGATTTGTATTCACTATAAAGTTCTAAAATATGATTTTTTAAATCAATTTCATTTAAATAATCAAACACCTTTCCAGAATTTGTTTTTGTGATTATTTCATTCAAATCACTATCTAAATTAGAAAAAGCAATTATGGGACGATTTAAAGAAAAATAATAGTACAATTTTCCAGGAATAATATTCTTAACAGTGTTTAAATTAACAGTACATAAAATAAGTACATTTGCTGCAGACATCTCCTTGTCGAGATTTTCTTTTTCTAGGTATTTTTCAAAAGTAACTTTAGATTCAATGGAAGAATCCTTTAAATGGTTTATTATTTCGTTGTCAAAATCTCCGATAAATCTGACACATAAATCATTAAAAAAAGATTTATTTGTTTTACAAATATCAATTAAAACCAACCAAAAAAATTTTGGATTTTGAATCGTTTTCATTATTCCCGAGTACATCAGGGTAAACTTCTTGGAGCTTTTAGTTTTAACAAATGAGTTGAATCCATTAAAAACAGTAAACGAATTTTCATTAATTAAAGAATATTTCTTTGTAAGTGAGGGAGACGTTGTAATTACTGCATCAGAGAGTTTTAAAGTGTTTAATTCAGCTTTAAAATGTTTTTTTTTCATAAAAGATTTTAAAGGAAGTAATTTAAATTGAAAAAAATCCGACCAAGGATCTCTAAAATCTGAAATCCATCTCACGTTTGTATTATTTTTTACATTCTGACCAATTATATGAGTACTAAAAGGTGGAGCAGACGTAATTAAACATTTAACATTATTCTTTTTAATATAGTCAGTTGCTTGCTTGCTCACCTTTTTTATCCAAAACATTCTTGAATCTGGGAAGAAAAGATTTGCTCTAATCCATAATAAAATTTTACTAAAAATTTTATTATTCACACTAATGTTATCAGAGTTTTTTCTTTTAATTAATGCAGTTGGGTCAAAAATTGGAATTTTTATAACTTTTACAGATTTATTTATAATACTATCTAGCTTATTGTCTAAAACAGGATAATTTGGATTTTGAGCTGTTATTACGGTTACTTCACATCCACTTAGAGATAACTTATTTGAAAAATTAACCCAGCGTTGAACGCCAGAACCACCAGAGGGAGGCCAATAATATGAAATAATAAGAATTTTATTACTCATTATAATAATTAACTAAATTTTTAGAAATAATGTCATTATTTAAATGATTTTTAATTGCATCAATACAATTAGTACTTAATTTATTGCTGAGATCTTTATTTAAATATAGTTTAAAAAATATTTTAATTAAATCTTCATAATCTCCAGCTTTAAACAATAAGCCGACCTTATGAGTATTCAAAAGACTTTTTTGAGCTTCCACATCACTACATAATATAGGGCACCCCAAAGACATATATTGGAAAATTTTATTTGCATAAGTTGTATGGTGATGTAAATTTGGAAGTAATGGGGAAATTGCAAGATTGGAAGCCTTAATGTAGGACGGAAAAAGACTTTCATTTTTCCAACCTTCAAAGTCAATATATTTTAAAATATTTAATGTTTTGGACGTTTTTAAAAGCTCATTATCAAAAGAGCTAGAACCAACAATAACAAACTTAAAATTTGGAACAGTGTTAATTATTTTAGGAATAGACTTTAGAACTGTCATTAATCCTCTTCTCTCTGATGTATTACCCAAATATAAAAGCATAAAATATTTTGAATATTTTTTTATAATCTGCTGATCAAATTTGATATTTGAATAAAAACTTTTCGAAACTGAATTTGAGAAAACAATAACTTTTTTTTTATCAATTTTAATTCTCTCTATCAATTCTTTTTTAGCAAGTTCTGTGACTACTACTACAGAATTAGAAATTTTACAATATTTTTCCTCGGCATTTTTCCATTTTAAAGGTGAGATTAATAGTTTTCCTAAAAAACTATTTACATGTTTATAGTACTTCATTATTTCAGGACGATTTTCATGCAAATCCAAAACTGTGTCTAATTTTTTTTTGGAATTTGCAGAATAAACAGAACTAGCGATTTGAATATCGTGAACATGAAGAACATCAACTTTATAATTATTTATAAATTTTTTAATTTTTTTTGACATAATCCATTTGTAAAATGGAAATGTATAAGCCAAAGCGGATAATTTATAAGTGATCCAGTCACATTGAAATCTTACCACATTAATACCTTCAATAATTTCATTTGTTATAAATTTATTTTTAAAAGACAAACAAAATAAAAAGACTTCGTGACCAGAACTTATTAAAGCTTTTGCCTCATTTGTTACCCTTGGATCTGTTGGGTAAGGCGCATCTAAAATCATTCCTATTTTCATCTTTTTTTAGAGGTTTAAAACACCTTTGTAGTAATTAGTATAATCAGTTTTTGATCTTTCAGCATAAACGGCATAATATCTATTTGTAAAATTTCTTAATAAAGGTCTTATTCCAATTTTATAAGATGGGTTTTTCCAAAACTCTTTTTTAATTATTTTCCAACCCGCTTTTTCTAATAACATATCAAATTGCCAGGGTTCAAATTCATGATAATGACGATCAAATGGATCGGTTTTACTTCGGTATGCTTTTGCAAACCAAAGGTTGACAGGAACAGTGAGAAATATACTTTTAGATTCTAATTTTTTAAGTAAAGGATATGGAGAAACCAAATGCTCGAGAATTTCAAAACCAGTAACTATATCCACATCTTTTGGTATATTAATATTCGGATTATCGTCTAAATCCTCACCAGTGGTATTGTAAACTTTATAATCATTTTTTTCCATGATTTCAGTAAAAGGATTTTTAACTCCTAGATCAAACACAACAGAGGGTGCAGGACAAACACTTTTTAACATTTTTAAAGTGTTTTTATAACGAAGTGATGGCAATTTATCATACATGTTTTAAATTTTTTTTATGTAAATAAATAATGAAATTAACAATATTATACTTCCGAAAATTACAAATATTGAACCCGTCATTATAATTTTAGGATTATACGTAAAATGTATATCATAATTACCCTTTGGAACTTCCATTCCCCTTAATAAATAATTGACTTTAAAATGTTTTGCAGGTTTTGAATTTATAGTTGATTTCCAACCGTTTTTATAAAAAGCTTCAGAGAAAACAATAAATTGTTCTGAATCTGATTTCACCTCATAAATTAAGTGATTTGCCTTTCTCTGTTTTAATTTAACAGAATTTAAAATATTTTTAGAATATGTTTTTTCATTAAGTTCTTGAGAAACAACTGTACTTCTCAAATCAATATTATTCAGTATTGTTAGTTCTTCATCGGAACTACTAACATTTTTAATTTTTTCAATAAACCAAGCATTTCCAAAATTATTTGGATTTCTAGTAACTCCAATAGGGTTTTCAGGATCGTTTTCAATTATGTATTTTACATTCAACATATTTAATATGTCTATGTTATTTTTTGAAATATAAAAATCATAAAGATCTTGTATTCTTTTTGGCTTTGCAGCATGATAACCAGCAATTGATTTATGAAAGAATGAAGTTCTAGCGTTCGAAAATCCTCTTTGAGATTCAAAAACTCTAAAATCTAAAGTATCCTGAAGTATTGCCCTGTCAGCATTGGTTAATTTGAAAGGTCTTTCTACGTCAATTTTTTCAACAAACTGATCAGCGTTAACATATTTTGTATTAACACTCCATAAATCAACCACAGTGATTATTATTAGGGAATAAAGTATTACATTTTTACTCAGAATATTTTTTAAATATGCAAATAATAAAAAAGAAATTCCTAAAATAATTAATAATGACCTCAAAGTGTCTGTCTTCAATAATATTTTCCTTTCCTCAATTAATAATTTTAAAATATCTGGATAATTTGCAAAAATTTCAAAATTTGATTTAAAATCAAATAAAATATCTCCAAAAAAATATATTATTAATGTCAATGGAAGGGTAATTAACACAGTCTTAATTAATATAGATGTTTTATTTTTGTCAGATGTTTTTTCTGAAAGAAAACTATTTAAACCAATTACAGCAAGTAGGGGAACACAAAACTCCAAAATCACCTGTATTGATGATACAGCTCTAAATTTATCATAAAGTGGAAAAAAATCAATCATAAGATTTGTTAAAAAATTGAAATTTTTACCCCAAGAAAGAATTAAAGAAATAATTACTAAAGTAGTTAGCCAGCGCATATTAATATTCTTTAAAGTGAACAGTCCAAGAAAAAATAAAAATAAAATTGAAGCTCCAACATATGCAGGTGCAGCTACTATTGGTTGATTACCCCAATAGGTTCTGGAATACTGATAGACTTGTTGACCTTGATTTGGATCTAAAGATTTTATAAAATCCATTAATTTGGAGTCTTGACTGATTGGTTCAGAACTACCTCCTCCCATAAATCTGGGAATGAATAAATTAAAGCTCTCTAAGATTCCATAACTATACTCGGTTATATAATCCTTTGATAAGCCTGAGGAAGATTCTTTGACTGATCCATCGGAATTGATAGTAATTTCACTTTTACTTCTTGTGCTAAATTCCGAATATTCTTTAGTAGCAAGTAAAGCTGACGCATTCAACATTAAGGCAATAATCGAACTTGAAATAAAAATTAGAATAATTTTAAAAAATATCTTAAGATTCTTTTTCTTTAAAAAATGAAAAAAATAAAATAAAAATATAACCATTATCATTATCAAGGTGTAATAAGTCATTTGATAATGATTGGAATGTATTTGTAATCCCAATGCTAATGAAGTAATTAAAAATCCTTTCAAAAAATGTTTATTTAACAACATTATAACACCCATAATCACCAAAGGAAGATACCCAATAGCTAAGGCCTTGGTATTATGGCCAACACCAAGAATAATGATAAGATAAGTGGAAAATCCAAAAGCTAAAGCACCTAAAAGGGCGAACCTATAATTAATCTTGAGTGAAATAATTAGTAAATAAAATGACAAGAGGTATAAAAAAAGATAGTCAGCTGGTCTTGGAAGAAAACGAATAGATAAATCAATAACTCTTAAAATATCATATGGATACCTAGCACTAACTTGAAACGAGGGCATTCCTAAAAACGCATTGTCTAACCAGTACGGTTCTTCATTAAACTTATCTCTGTGATCTACAATTTGTTTAGACATTCCTTTAAACTGAGAAATATCTGACTGATCGATTCCTTTATCTAATAAAATTGGATAAAAATAAATGACTGAGACTGCAATTAAGCAAATTATGCAGATAAAGTGTGGTAAAATATTTTTTACAACTCCCTTCATATTAATCTAGCTCTTCAAAATCTACATACTCTCCTACTTCTTCTTTTTTAACTTTAGATTTTGTTGTTTTACTTTGATTATTGAAACCATTTTCGTTCATGTTTTCAAATTTTGTTTTTATATTATTTTGAAACCTTTTTATGAAATAAGATAATATTAAAGGGCTTAATAGCCTTAACAAGTAAGAAAATAGAATAAAAAAAAGTATAATTTTTAAAAACGTGATCATTATTAAATAATATTCATCGTAAAAATACAATTAATGATGTTAAAATTTATTCCCAAAACACTAATTAAGTAATATTTAATTTTTATATCTTTTCATTCTATGAAATATGCTTTATCATTTATTATAATTTTATTGTTCTATTCATCTGTTTTTTCTCAGTACACTGAGGTTATTAATTCCAATAGACCTGGCTCATCTCAGGGGGCTTTTGCTGTTGGCCGTAATGTTTTACAATTTGAATTAGGTGTGAATTTTTCAGACTTAAGTCATAAAAATTTAAATTTTTCTTACATAAAGGAAATGCAACTAAATTATACAATTAGGTATGGTTTAATGATGGAAAAATTAGAAATAATTTTAAATGGAACCTATAACCAAAACAAAAGCGTTAACAATCTTTTGTCCGAGAAAGGTTCTGAAATTAAAACACAATTTTTAAATAGTCAAAGTTTAGGGGCTAAATACCTAATATTTGACCCCTACAAAAATGAAAAATGGCATAGTCTAAGTTTAACGAGTTGGAAAAAAAACAATTCATTACGTTGGGTTGACTTAATACCTGCTGTTTCTGTTTATGCCGGAGTTAACTATGTTCCTGAAGATGCATATTTTTATAATGATCCTTTCACTGAAATTAAGAAAACAACTAGTTATGAAACCAATGAAAATACAGTCAGCTTTAAAGGAAGCATTATTACACAAAATCATTTTTTAAAAAAATGGGTTTTAGTCAATAATTTTATATTTGATAGGATTGGAACTGAAAATATAACAATAAATAATATCACTACCCTAACTCATAATTTTAACAACCCTATTTGGTCCTCAATGATTGAACATGAGTTGATTCAAAATGACATCTACGCTGATAATTTAGTTAAAGTAGGATTAGCTTATTTATTTAATAAAAGCTATCAATTTGATTTAAGCTTAGGGACAAACTTTAAAGATTCTCCTAACAATCTATTTATAAGAGCTGGTGTATCTACTAGACTTGATTGGCACAGAGATTATCCCCCTGTAGATAAAGAGCTTAAAAAGAAACAAAAATCTGATAAAAAACTTCTAAAGAAAAATAAAAAATCAGAAAAAAAATCAGTTAAGGAATCTAATAAAAATCAAAAAAAAACCAAAAAAGAGGAAAGAAAATCTCAAAAGAGAAGTAAAAGAAAAAATAAGTAAATGATTACCATTAAAAAGGCCATTACCAAAAAAGATTACACAGATTTTGTAATGTTTCCCTCCAAGCTTTATAAAAATTCTAAATATTGGGTCTCCCCTATCATAAATGAAGAATTAGAGATGATGGATAAGAAAAATAACCCTGTATTTAAAAATGCTGAAGCTGAATATTTTTTAGCTCTAAAAAACAATGAAATTGTAGGTAGAATTGCAGGAATAGTAAACTGGGTTGAAGTAAAAGAACAAAAGAAAAATAAAGTCAGGTTTGGTTGGTATGACGTAATTGATGATCTAAAAGTGTCAGAGAAGCTTATTGAAGCGGTAATCGATTTTGGAAGAAAAAGAAAATTATCATTTATTGAAGGCCCTGTTGGTTTTTCTAACATGGATAAAGCTGGATTACTTACCTATGGCTTTAAAGAATTAAATACAATGATTACTTGGTATCATAATTCTTATCAAAAAGATCATTTAGAAAAACTTAAAATGAAAAAGCTCGCAGAGTGGGTTGAATATAGGATTCAAATTTATTCAGAAAACGATGCTCCGGAAAAAGTAAAGAAATTTTCAAATTTAATTATGAAAAGATATAATTTGAAAGCTTTAAACTTTAAAAAAACAAAGGATATAGTGCCCTACATTGATGAAATGTTCGATCTATTAAATAAAACTTACAACACTCTTCAAACCTTTGTTCCAATTCAACAATATCAAATTGATCATTACAAAGACCGATACCTTCGTTACATACACCCTGAGTTTATAAAAAGTGTTGCTGATAAAAACGGAAATTTAATAGCCTTTGCCATTACTATGCCATCTTTTTCAAGGGCTCTGAAAAAAATAAATGGTAAACTATTTCCTTTTGGTTTTTTAAGAATATTGAAAGCTCAGAAATTTAATGATAAAGCTTCTTTATATTTAATTGGTGTTCATCCAGATTATCAAAATAAGGGCGTAACAGCTATTTTATTTAATGATCTTCAAAGTATGTTTAATAAGAGAGGAATTAAAGAAGTCGAAACAAACCCAGAACTAATTGAAAACAAATCAATTCAAGCTTTTTGGAAAAATTATGAAAGTGTCTTACATAAAAAAAGGTGCACTTTTACTAAAACAATTTAATGGGAAACCAAGAAACCATCATAGCATTAGCAACTCCAAATGGACTTGGTGCGATTTCAGTAATAAGGATTTCTGGAAATAATTCTATAAAAATTACTGAAAAATTATTTAAGAGTAATAAAAACAAACTTTTATCCAATCAAAAATCTCATACTGTTCATCTTGGACATATTATGAAAGGAAATCATGAATTA
>CALKEO010000039.1 GCA_938088195.1 uncultured Flavobacteriaceae bacterium
CGATCCGCTAACCGACGGATGGGATGGGAACTTTAACGGACGACCAATGCCAGCATCAGATTACTGGTTTAGAATCAACCTAGAAGACGGTAGAGAATTTAAATCACACTTTAGCCTGATTAGAGCGTGGTAGATGAGTTAAAAACAATCACAGTCAATAGAACCTCTTAAGAAATTAAATCCAAGTGTTATTTGATGAAAACCTCCAGATCCAAATTTTATATTTCCCTGTTGATAAGAATAATTATATGAGAAAATAAAATCTTTGAAATCAATTCCTATAAGTGGTGTAATGAGTTGTAAGCGTTGTGTTTTTAATAATTGACCGTCTAAATATTGGGCACCTTCGAAACTGTTTCTGTAAGAGAATCCAGCCCAAAGTCTTCCTTGTCTCAACTTGTAATACGTTTTAAAGTTTATGTCAATAGCTTTCTCTTCGGTTAACTCAGCTGCTTGAAAAAGAACTGAAGGTTCAAAAGACCAAGGCATTTCAGTATAAAAAATATAACCTAAGGAGGCTACCAATCTTTTAAAACTTGTCCTATCGGGTCTTTTGCTGTATGTATCGACACCATACATGTTGTGAGGACTCCAAAGTAAATTTTTAACAGTTAAATGAGCATAATATTTGTTTGTGATATAAGACATTCCTGCGTCTACATTAAAATATCCTGTACTTTGTTTTATACCAGCAATTAATGGATCAAAATCATAGAGATCGAAAGAGGTTTGATCTAATGAGTTCTGAATACCCCCAACGCTAATTCCAAAAGACAATTGATTAATATCATCATCTTTAGAAGGATAAGGCCTCTTTGATGGCAACAATGATTTATTAAATGTAATGTGATGAGCATATGTTAAATAACCACCAATTTGAGAGTGATAGCCGTTTTGATCTTTAAAAACAATACCACCAACTCCAGATCTATCTGTAAGTCTATAATCAACAGATAAAGTTTGTAAATTAGGTGCATCAACCTGATCAAACCATTGCTTTCTTGAGGTTAATCTCACTTTTCCTCCCACCAGATTTACTCCTGCCATTGACGGATGAACTAAATAATAATTTTCAGTAAGATAATCGGTATAAATTGGTAATCCCTCTTGGCTATTTACGTTAAGAAGGATTGACAAAAAAAATAAAGTGATTAATCTTTTCAAAATAATAAACTAAATTTAAAGACAACAGAATGTACATTCAATTGAATTTTTTTTAAAGATAATCATTATCTGGAATTAAAATAATTGGTTAATAAATAATTATTTAGCTACTACTTTAACTAATTCTTCTTCAGTTAAATAACCCAAATCATTAATTTTTTCCATCCAATCATCCAACTGTCCTCTCATATCTACAATTTGATTTAAATAATCGGTCTGATTAATAAGATTATTTAACTCAAAAGGGTCGTTCTTCAAATCATAAAATTCTTCTAAATTTTTGGGTACTTGAAACCAAAGTTTCTGTTCAGGCAATAGTCGATTTGATTCATTGAGTTTGTTTAGATGCTTCATCAGATTCATTTGAGTTCTATAACCAACAGGAAGTGCATGTGGTTTATTTATATTATAGTTTCTAATATATTTAAATCTTTTATTTTTTACTGCTCTAATTTTGTCTGGATGCTCGTCAAATCTATCACTAGCCGTAAATAAATATTCTCTTTTATTTTTGGATTTTTTTGATCCTAGAAATGCAAGTCCTTGAAAAATTTTAGGTATTTCTAAACCAGCAATCGACAATACTGTTGGAGCAAAATCAATAAAATTAAGCATATCACTATTTCTTTTTTGATCAGGTTTAATCTCTAAAGGAAACTTTACTATCATGGGAACCTTTGAACCTGTTTCATAGATTGCTCTTTTATGTCTAGGGAAAGGGCCACCGTGATCACTGTAAAAAAAGATATAGGTATTATCGTATAAACCCTGCTCTTTAAGCTTATTAATTATTAATCCCATTTGCCTATCCATTTCTACTAAATTTGAATAATTTACAGCCAATGCATGTTTAGAAATTGAATCATTAGGAAATATCGGAGGGACTTTCAAATCATTAGGATTTACCTTTAGAGGATGTTTGTCTCTTTTCCAAATTTCTGATTCATGAGTTACATGAAAATTAAAAACAGAAAAAAATGGTTGATTCCCCTCTCTATTTTCCCAAGTAGCTTTTTTACTAGATTCATCCCATGCCTCATCTCTCAATTTAAAATTATAATCTTCCTTTCCATTATTTGAGCAGTAATATCCATTTTCTCTTAAAATTTGAGTGAAGGGTTTAATTCTTTCAGCTAATTTAGAAGAATAATAGGGTACAATTAACGCCTCTTTTTCGCTTCTTTGAGTCGCATTATCTTTGTAAGCTCTCATATTTCCGGTTCCTATAGAGTTTGGGTACATTCCAGTGATAATACCACTTCTTGCGGGTGCACAAACTGGGTATGGTGAATTCATGTCGTCATAAACAGTTCCATTTTCTAAAAGCTGACTAATATTTGGAAGTTTCACAGCTTGATCTCCATAAAATGGAAAAAAATAGGATGATTGATCTTCTGCAACTAACCAAACTATGTTTGGAGGTGTTTGCTTATAATTAGTACAACTAAAAAAGCATAGAATTAAATAAATTGCAGGGAGAGTTTTAAATATGATTCTTTTCAAAATGTGTAATTTTATATTTTAAAATTAAAAATTATAATTTAAAGATTTAAAGAATTGTCAAAAATTAAAAAACTTCTCATTTTTTTTACAAAGTGGACCTTAATTTTTTTATTAACTGTAATTCTTTTAGTTATTGGTTATTTTGAGTATAAGGAAATTCCCATATATGATTATAAATTAGCTTACAAGTTTATAAAAGGAGAACAGAACTACACTCAATATGAAAATATTGCTCAAAAATTAGGGTATAAAAAAGAAGATAAATTATTGATTATTCATGCCGATGATCTAGGTTTATCCAATTCGGTCAATAAAGCCTCATTAGAAGCTCTTAAAAATGGCAGTGTTAACTCTGCAAGTGTTATGATGACTTGTGAAGAAATTTATGAGATTTCTGAATTTTCTAAACAAAATCCAGAAATTGATTTTGGTGTTCACCTTACAGTAACAAGTGAATGGAAACACTACAAATGGGATGGCGTATTAGATTCGTCAATAATTCCATCATTGATAAATAATCAGGGTTCACTCTACGAAAACATAAAACTTGTTACCCTTAATGCAGAAGTAAAACAACTTAAAAAAGAATTACAAGCTCAAATTGATTTAGCAAAATCTTTAGGTATTAATATTAGTCACATTGATAGTCACGAGGGTGCCCTTTTTTTTAAAAAAGAATTTTTTAAGGCTTATTTAGAATTAGCAGATGAAAATAATCTGGCAGTTTTTGTTCCTGATTTAGTAACAGTACAATTTGATGATAATTTTAATCAGCCAGAAAATTTAGTAATTATTGATGAGTTATACATGGCCGAAAACGGAATGAATCCCAATGATTTTGAAGATTTTTATGTTGATATACTAAATAATCTTAAACCTGGTTTAAATCAAATTCTTGTACATTTAGGTTATGATGATGAGGAAATGAAAAAAATCACAATCGATCATCCAAATTTCGGCTCAAAATGGCGGTTAGAAGATTTAAACGTCGTTACAAGTGAAAAATTTAAAAACACATTAATTGAAAATAACATCAAATTAGTTAACTGGAGGGAAATTCAAAATATTATATATCCTAGCTCACTTTAAATTTAAAAATTAATATTGAACATATGGATGTGAAAATTCCAAAATACAAGTAGGGATAATCAATAAAAGATAATTTTGAATACATTAAAAAAACCACTGTAAAACTAATAAGAGTTAGTACTATAAATAATCCAAAAAACAACCATTTTAAAATTTTTTTCATTTAATTTTTTAATTATTTATTAAGTTAATATTTTCTTTTTAATGAAAAAACATTGCTAAATTTAATTACATTAACATTTTGTTATTAATTTAAAATTAAATACTATGAAAAAACTCATTTTAATATTTGTTCTAATATTTTCCCTAAGTAACAATGCACAGGAAAATTATATTCCAACTAAAGAAAATTTAGAAGCTAGGAAATGGTTTGAAGAGGCAAGATTTGGGCTGTTTGTTCATTGGGGGGTTTATAGTATTTTAGGTGACGGGGAATGGGTAATGCACAAACAAAATATTTCGATAAACGAATATGAAAAACTTCCTGGGTTTTTTAATCCCACTGGATTTGATGCAGAACAGTGGGTGTTAATGGCAAAAGATGCTGGAATGAAATACATTACCATTACCAGCAGACACCATGATGGATTTTCAATGTTTGATTCCAATGCATCTGACTACAACATTGTAGATAGCACACCTTATGAAAAAGATCCCTTAAAGATGCTTGCTGATGCCTGTAAAAAACATGATATGAAATTATTTTTTTATTACTCTCAATTGGACTGGAACAGGGATGATTACTTCCCCAGAGGAAGAACTGGGAATGGGATTGAAGGAAGAGGTGAAGGTGATTGGAACGATTACATAAGTTTTATGAAAGCACAGCTTACAGAATTACTCACTAATTATGGAGAAATTGGCGGAATATGGTTTGATGGAGAATGGGATCAAATGGCTTGGAACGGTAAAAGATTTGGAGAGAAAATGCAAGATTTTAAACTGGATGAAGTTTATGCCTTAATCCATAAACTTCAACCTCAAGCTCTAATTGGCAGTAATCATCATTTGGCCCCTAACCCTGGTGAAGATTTTCAAATGTTTGAAAAAGATCTGCCTGGAAAGTCAACAAAAGATTTTGCAACTTCTGCTGATGATATTGGTGATTTACCTTTTGAAGTTTGCGAAACTATTAATGGATCATGGGGATTTAATCTAAAAGACAGAAAACACAAATCACAAAAAGAATTAGTTCAATATTTGGTTAAAGCAGCAGGTTACGGAAGTAACCTACTTTTAAATGTTGGACCTATGCCCAATGGTAAAATACAAGAAGAACATATCGAATCTCTAAAAAAAATCGGAGCATGGATAAGAGAAAATGGTCAAACTATTTATAAAACAAAGAGAGGACCAATTGACCCAACAGACGAAATAGCTTCCACTCAAAACGGAAACACAGTTTACATACACGCACTAGATAGTGAAAAATTAAATTATTTTATTGACGGATTTGATGTTAATTTTAAAAAGCTTACTTATTTAAATTCCAAACAAAAAGTTTCTTATAAGAAAACCAAAAAGGGCTTATCAATTTTCTTAAATGAAAATGAAATCAACCCTGTTGATACCATATTAAAAATGGAATTATAATGCGTTATTTATTTTTTGTAATTTTTTTATTTTTTTCATGTTCCCCTTTGAAAAAGTATGAATTAACTGGAAAAAAATGGGAAGATGAAATTAAAAAACTTGAGGTCTTAGATAAAAAAGAAACATACAGTAACCAAGCTGTATTATTCATTGGCAGTTCAAGCATAAGATTATGGAAATCCATTGAAGAAGATTTAGATACTTACGAACCTATCAAAAGAGGGTATGGAGGGGCGCATTATTATGATATAATACACTTTACTAATAGACTTGTTTCCCCACATAAAGTAAAGGCAATAGCTATTTTCGTAGCCAATGATATAACAGGAAAAGAAAATGGGATTAATAATCAAACTGTTAACCGAGATTTATCACCAAAAGAAGTACTGAGATTGGTAAAATTTGTTACTAAAGAAATTAGAAAAAGTCATGAAAAAGTCCCTATTTTTTTTATAGAAACTACTCCGACTTCAAAAAGATGGAAGGTCTGGGATAAAATATCTAAAGCAAATGATTTAATCGAAAATTATACTTCTAAATCTGAAAACCTCTATTATATAAATACCCGATCTTTTTACATTGGTTCTGATGGGATGCCTAACGATAGTCTTTTTGTGAAAGATAAACTACACCTAAACAGAGAAGGTTATAAACTTTGGGGTAAAATTATAAAGGAAAATTTTGATAAAAATTTAAGTCTCTAAAAAATGATTTTTTGAGGGCTCCAAGTTTCTGAGTTCCCCTTGATTCCATTATTAGAATCAACAATTTCAAGATAAATAGGGTTTACTTTAAATAATAAAGCATTTTCTTTAGAATCATAATAAGGCGTCCAATCATGTTTCCAAAATTTATTTTTTTCATTGAGATTCTTAATTATTGAAACTCTTCCTTTAATTGTAACATAACCATTGGAACTTTGAAAAGTTAAAACAACTCTAGGGTCTTTATTTATTTCAAATACTTTTCTGCTTTTGGGATTAGTTACTAAAAAAACAATAAAATTATTGTTAGGAATATAAGGATCCATTATTCTAGATGAGGGAGCCCCATCGTCGCTGATAGTTGTTAAAACACATGATTTAGACTCGTTTAAAATGATTAGTGCTTTTTCTTTTAAAAATGATTCAGAAAGTTCTTGACAGTAAGCTAAATTCAAAAAAGTAGAAGTAAAAAAGAATACCAAAAGTTTAATTGACGTCATACTCATAATTAATATATTCTTTCTAAAAGTAGAAAAAGTAATAGATGAAATTGTCAAAAAAGTATAATTTTTAAGGTTTATATTAGAATACTTGTTAACAAGTTTCGATTTTCTTTAAATTTTCATCTCTGTTTTTCCTCTGAAAAATTTTTAAACTTAATAAAAGGATTTAAATAAATACCAATAAACTTTAAAATATTGATAATGAGCACTTTACAGTGATATAAATATTTTAACTTTTTTATAAATTAAATTTTTTAAGCGTAAATAATAAGTCTTAAAAATATTATTAAAAAAAAGTAATTAACAAATATTAATCCTCAGAGATAAACATTCATTTACAGATAAGAATTTTTTTTTATAGATTAGTGTAAATTAATGTTTAACTAAAAAATTTAACAATGGGATACAAACACACAAACAGTAAAGGAAAAAGTTATTTTTTACATTCTAAGGATGTAGAATTAAAAGGAGGTAGAAACCAAACTATCTATTACTTTGCAAAAGACGAAAGACCAGAAGCATGTGATTTACCAGCTGGGAAGCAGGTAGTTGAAAGTCCAAAAACTGGACTTCCATTTGTAAAAGGAAAATAGTCACAAAATCATTAACTAATCAAAAAAAACCCTCAAAGTTGAGGGTTTTTTTATTGTCATTAATTTTTCAATGTTAAATTAAAACTTAGACATCAATAATTTTAGTCGATATTGGCCCATTAAATCTCTAGATGCTAATCCATTTTTAATCATCATTCTATCTTCAAAAGTTAAATTTTCCCAAAAGCCTCTAGTCTCTTCTTCACTTTGTTCTCTTCCAGCTATATCGATAGTTGAATGAGTTGGTGTGCCGTCCGTTGAGGATATTGTTGTGACATTGGATGAAACTACTCGATTAAATTCCCACCATCTCTTGGACCCATTTAAAATATTTTTTTCATGTAGCTCTTTGAAAAACTTCATTTCATAATCTTCATAATCTTCATTTAAAGATTTGAATACATTCATAGTAATTTCCATTCCTTTTTCTAAATCGCCACCTTGCCAATAGGTGTTATCTAATCTTTCTAACTCATAAAAATTTCTTTTACCTGTTGGTAAATTCCATTTTCTTTCAAATTTAGATTTTGAAAGTTTACCTTTATATACTTTCTTGGCATAATCTTTCCAGTTTAAATTACTTGTTTTTGATTTTTGTAATGAATCTTTATAAAAATTCATTATTAAAAAATCTGGTTTTCCTTTTTTTTCTTCTTCGCTATTGTAAACAAATTCCCATATCATCCATCCTTGTGAATAACCATCAATAATGGCTTGATCATGAACTGAAGACCAAAATTCTTCCAGTTCTAGATAACCCTGTCTATTTTCGTCTAAGACCCTTACAGATGAATGAGAAATTAACTGTGAAAAAGAAATTGTTAATGATAAAGTCAAAACAATTGACATTAAAAGTTTTTTCATTTTTTAATTTTTTAAGTTGGTTTATATCGAATATAAGAAATATCCAGACACATTCTGAATAGAATGTTAATTTTTTTTAATCACAATATTATAGCATATAAGACGTAAATAGGGTTGAGTTAAATATAGTCCTGTAGGAAAAAAACTCGCTAACAACTTTAAAGAAAAAGTGAAAAAAGGAATGAAGTCTAAAGTTCAAACGGATGAACTTTTTAAAGTTTTTTCTCATCATTTTTATCTTAAATTTATAAGGTTATAAATTTTAAATTATTATGAAAATAATCCCAATTATTCTAGTTCTTTTTCTCAATTCATTTTATTTGTGTTCGCAAGATTTGAATGAAAAAAAATATATAGTTAATACTATTGCTTTCTATAACGTTGAAAATTTATTTGACACTTTTGATGATCCTAACACTTTTGATGATGATAGAACGCCCAAGGGAAAAGACAAATGGACAAATGATATTTATAAAAAAAAAATAATAAATATTGCTAGGGTAATTGCGGATATTGGTTTTGATTTAACTAAGTCAGGCCCATCAATCGTTGGTCTTTGTGAAATTGAAAATAAAAAAGTTTTAAATGATTTAATCAATAAAACACCATTAATAAAAGAAAATTATGGAATCGTTCATTATGATTCACCAGATGAAAGAGGGGTAGATGTTGCTATGTTATATAAAAAAGATAGGTTTAAAGTTAAATCTTCAAAAGTCCATCCTCTTTACTTAAAGCGTAAAGATGGCAGTATTGATTACACTAGAGACCATTTGGTTGTAACTGGTGAATTAGATAACGACCCTATTTATTTTATAATAAATCACTGGCCATCAAGAGCTGGCGGTCAAATGAAAAGTGAGCCTAGTAGAGTTTTAGCTGGTGAATTAAATAAAAAAATAATCGATTCGATTCTAAAACAAAATCCTAGAGCTTATATCATTAATATGGGTGATTTTAATGACAATCCAAATGACAAAAGTATCCAATCCAATCTAAACAGTATTTCTAAAAAAACTGAAATGGAGTTTAATCAATTATATAATCCTATGACAGAATTATACAAAAAAGGATATGGTTCATATAAATACAGAGGTGATTGGGATATGATAGATCAGTTTTTCTTATCCAAAAATTTAGTAGACGACAGAAATGGATTATTTTTTTTAGCAGCTGGAGTTTTTAATGAAAACTATTTAATAAATCCAGAGGGCAAATACAAGGGCTATCCTTATAAAAGCTTTGCAGGTGGAAAGTTTTTAAATGGATACAGCGATCATTTTCCAATATATCTTTTTCTTGCAAAAGAATTTTAAGTTATTTACTAATAAAAGTTTTTTTTATAAAAAATTAATAACTTTAGTATATAACTAAAATTATAAAAAAAGCTATGATTCAAATATTTATCACTGGAGGAACATTTGACAAAAGCTATAACTATAAAAACGGGAGTCTTTTTTTTGAAAAAACACATATACCTGAGATGCTTAAAAGAAGTAAATCTCAGCTTAACGTTCAAATTAAGACCTTAATGATGATTGATAGCTTGGAGATGAATAAAGCAGATATCCAAAAGATTATTTTTAATTGCAAAAATTCAAGATGTAATAAAATAATTATCACTCATGGGACAGACACTATGATAAATACGGCAAAATTCATTGCCAAAGAAAAAATTGATAAGACAATTATTTTGACAGGTGCGATGATTCCCTATGCCTTTGGTAGTTCATCGGATGGATTTTTTAATTTAGGATGTGCCCTATCCTTTTCTCAAACATTAAAATCAGGTGTTTATATAACAATGCATGGACAATACTTTAAATGGGACAAAGTGATTAAAAATTTAGAAAAAGGGTGTTTTGAAAAAATAAAAAGTTAATTGTCACTCAAATTGTATTTTTTATTGAGTTCAAAAACTTCATCTGATGAAAATATTTTTTTGTTTACAACTTCCAGTTGATCTTTCAGTAATTTTTCTTTTTTATTTAATGACATTTTTATTCGTTTAAATAATTCCAATTCTTGATAGTTATCTTTTAGATTGTAATTATCGATAACATCAATTATATTACACATTTCTTTCATGACTGCCTTCATTTGATTTGGAATCCAGCTAATAATAGGAGTTCCGCCAGTTGCCTTTGAATATTTAGTATTGGCCATTATATATTTTTGAACAAACTGCCAATGGCCATTTCTAAAAAAATAGATTTCTTCTAAAATTCCCAATAAATAACACAATCCTTTATGGTTTTTCTGCTCGTGAAGAATTCCTGATACTCCATTTGAATTAATTGATTTTACAGAGCTCTCTAAGTCTAAAAAAAAACTCTGAATACATTTTGGTCTATATTTTCTCAAATCCATCAAGTATTTAGTTAACTCATTTTTTGGATAATGTTTTATCACTCCACTAAATATATCTTCCATGGGAATTATATCATCTTGAGCACCAGTCTGACCCCTAAATTGTTTAGGTTCTTTCCATACACCTGAATAAACAACTCCTTCACCAAACAAATCCTCGTTTCCTTTTACGCCCATAATAAAAACTCTAAAGTCATTATAATGATTCCATCTTGATGCTTTCCACATTTCTTTTCGTCTGGAGTTCATTATTTTCATGGTTTCATAATTTTGCTTTAAAAATTTTATTGAATTATCGTTATTATTATTTTTTAAAGATTGTAAAGTACCAATCACTGATCCAACTAAAGCAGGAGAGTGTTGATTGATATCAACATGGAGCATTATAAAGCCTGTCTCATCTGGTTGTCCAGAAAACCTTACACACATATCCAAATTTGACCACTTGTGGTCTTTACTTTTGTCGATTTTTTTAAAATTTCCTAGTGAATACGCGTAGTGATAATCAAGCCAAGGAAATACATCCAATTTATTTGAAACTTCTACAAAAGGTTGGGCAATTTGCATGGGTAAAATATTTTTAGCTTTTCCATATGTTCCGGTTTTTCTAAAATATTGGAAAGATGGTTCTAAGGTATATGCAGAGGATAAAAAACTATATCCTCTAAATAAAGCTTGAATTACCCTAGTATCTTTTTCTGTGGAAACATCACGAATAAAATTTGGTAAAGACTTGACAACTTGATGAATTTTTCCAACTTCATCCAAATAACCTGATCCGTTACTAATTTTAATTGGCATATTATCTAGTATCTCTTGCAAGGGGCTATATTTTACAGGAAGCTTTTCTAAGGGTAATTTTTCAGGTAAAAATCCATTAATAGAATTAACATTAAAAAATCCATCAGAATATTGGGATTTAATGAAATTCATTTATAACATTTTTTTTAATTATAGTTATAAATGTAACAAATTAAAATTCAAACAAACAGATATAAGAATTATTAAAAAACCATTTCTTTTATTTAACTTTAAGAATAGTCAAAAAATAATTCATGAAAACATTAAAAAAAGAAGATATTCCTAAGCTTGGTAAAAAAATAAATCAATTAAAAAAAAGAATCATCAGGACTAATGTGAGTGGAAATTTAGAGAAAGTTCCCTTTCGAAAAATGAGAATAAAAAAAATTAAATCCCAAATTAACGAAATATTAAAGAGGAAAAAATAATGAAAAAAATATATTTAATTATGTGTTGTTTGGGGGTCATTCTTCCCTACTATCATCTTTTAAATTTTCTTTCACAAAACAATTGGTCAATGAATGGTTTTTGGGGAGAAATTTTTTCTTCTCATCCTATTTCAATGATATCAATGGACTTAAGTGTTGCAGCTACATCATTTTTGATTTTTCTTATTTATAAGCACAAGACACAAAATAAAAAAATCACTAAATATATATTAAGTCTTTTTTTAGTTGGGTTTTCACTAGCCCTTCCACTTTACCTTTACTGTAATCACGATTCTGAATAGTTTAGATGCATAAAGAATTTGAACAATCTTTCGAACACTTAAAAAAAGATGAAGTGATGAAAACCTTAATAAAAAAGGTTGGTAATGAAATCACTCTATATGACAGAACAGAGAAAGATCTGGCAAAAGCAATAGCACAGTTAATTATAGAACAGCAAGTAAGTTTTAAGGCTGCAATTACTATTAAAAAAAGATTTAAAAAAATAATTGAAAAACTCAGTTACAAAGAGATTTTAAAAATTAAGAATACCGATTTACAAACAATCGGCATCTCTTTTAGAAAGGTAGAGTACATTAAAAATGTTTATACCTATTTTTTAAATTCAACATTTGATTTTTATAATGAAAATTCCAAAAATGTCGTAAAAGAGCTTATAA
The DNA here is from genome assembly GCA_938088195.1 of uncultured Flavobacteriaceae bacterium. Lineage (GTDB taxonomy): Bacteria > Bacteroidota > Bacteroidia > Flavobacteriales > Flavobacteriaceae > MAG-121220-bin8. The sequence continues at coordinate 12,293 of CALKEO010000039.1, forward strand.
AAATAAAGGGAGTAGGTAAATGGACAGCAGAAATGTTTCTAATATTTATTTTATATGATTTAAATGTATTTTCAAAAGGAGATTTAGCATTAATCAATAGTATTAAAATTAATTATGGAATTAATGAAATAAACGATTCTTTGTTAAATGCAATAACTGAAAAGTGGTCTCCATATAAGACTGTAGCATCACTATTATTATGGAAATCAATTGAAGAAAAAAAATTTGTTATTTCTTAAAATTTGCCAAAAAAAGATTAAAAACTAATAAAAAAGATCAAAAATGGCTTAAAATAGTCTAAAAAAGTAATAAAATATAATAAATTATTTATTTTATTTAAACTTGAATAGTTAGCAATATAATTTAAATTTGCACAATAATTTTATTCCATTGTTTAGCAATTACACTAAAGAGTTTAACTACAACTTAAAACTAGCTTTCCCGGTTATCTTAGGCATGTTGGGTCACATGTTTGTATCATTTGCAGACAATGTTATGGTTGGACAACTTGGAGCGGCAGAACTAGCAGCGGTTTCTTTGGGTAATAGTTTTTTCTTTATAGCTATGTCTTTAGGGATTGGTTTTGCGTCTGCAATAACGCCAATAGTTGCAGAGGCAGACTCGGCCAAAAATCCTGTTGGAGTAAAAAATGCATTAAAACATGGACTTATTTTATGCGGATTATTAAGTGTAATTCTTTATTCTTTGATGCTCTTAGCTAAGCCCGCAATGAGAAATATGGATCAGCCTTTGGAGGTTGTAGACTTAGCAATTCCATATCTAGATATAATTGCGATTTCCATAATACCATTAGTGATTTTTGAAGCGTTAAAAAGATTCTCAGATGGACTATCTAATACAAAGCACCCAATGTACGCGACCATAGTAGCTAATATTATTAATGTAGCAATTAATTATCTGCTAATTTTTGGCTCTTTTGGATTTCCAAAACTAGGAATTATTGGTGCCGGTATTGGTACATTAATTTCAAGAGTAATTATGGTTATTTTTTTGTGGATCATCTTTACAAAAAACAAACGATTTAAACTATATGTCACCAAAATAAAATTCAAAATAACCAATATTAAAATTTTTAAAAAAATTACTGATATCGGTTTGCCATCTGCTTTTCAAATGTTATTCGAAGTAGGTATATTCACTGCGGCCATTTGGATGAGTGGAGTCTTGGGAAAGAATTATCAAGCAGCCAATCAAATTGCTTTTAATTTATCTGCTATGACATTCATGGTTGGTATAGGCTTAGGAGTGGCCGCAACAATAAGGGTTGGTAATCAAAAAGGTCTTTCTGACTTTGTTGCATTGAGGAAAATAGCTTTCTCAATTTTTCTATTAACTGCGCTAATAGAAATAATTTTTGCCTTAATGTTTTTTATTTTAAAAGATTGGCTTCCTACACTGTATCTAGACACCGAAAATATCAGTAAAACAATTGAGAATGGTGAAGTGATTTTAATAGCTTCTAAGCTTTTATTGATAGTTGCCTTATTTCAAATTTTTGATGGGCTTCAGGTTGTTATTTTAGGAGCGTTAAGAGGACTACAGGATGTTAAAATACCAACGCTTATTACTTTTATTGCATATTGGCTAATAGGATTTCCAATTTGTTTTTACTTAGGCTTGTATACTCCCTTAAAAAGTATAGGGATATGGATTGGACTTTTAATTAGTTTAGCCGTTTCATCAATTTTATTATACCTAAGATTTAATTATTTGTCAAAAAAATTAATTTTAAAATCATAAATAAAAGTTTTTCATAAAACTAAATCCAAACATTATTTTTTGCAGTTAATTCATTGTTTTCTAAATTTCCTGTATTCAAAACTCCCCTAGGTTCAATTATTAATATTTTCACTTCATTTTCAGCTACTGGCTTATGTTCAACTCCTTTAGGAACGACAAACATTTCTCCTTGTTTTAAATTAACAATCCCATCTCTAAACTTAATTTGTAAGACTCCCTCAATAACTATAAACGTCTCGTCAGTGTCTTCATGTGAATGCCACTCAAACTCCCCTTTGACTTTAACTAGCTTGAACTGATAATCATTCATTTCAGCAATGACCTTAGGCGACCATCTGTCATTAAAAAGTGAGTATTTTTGATTAAAGTTAATTACTTTATAATCCATATTATTTCAATTCTTCCAAAGTTTGATTTATAAATGTTATCTAAGTGAATATTAAAAGTATTTTTTTCATAGTTTTTTATACAATTTAATAAAATATAAAGAAAAAAAATTTTTTAAATTTGTTAAAAATTAAAAAGTATGAAAAGCTCACATATTTCTTACAGGTCTGGTAATCCAGCTCTTTCATCAAAAATATTTGATAACGCCCAAAGAAAAAGTTCTGGCCCTTTTATAAAGGATGATGTAATGACAATAAAAGGAACTGTAGATAAAACAGCCTTATCACTTTTACTTATGGTAATGGCTGGTTATTTCACATTTAACGATGGTTCTACAGTGTTAATGGTCTTAGGTGGAATTGGCGGCTTTATAGTTGCCCTTGTTACTATTTTCAAAAAAGAATGGGCTCCAATAACAGTTCCTCTATATGCTATATTAGAGGGTTTACTTCTTGGCGGAATTTCATATATGTATGGACAACTTTATGAAGGAATCGTATTTAATGCCATAATGCTAACCGTCTCAATACTTTTATGCCTTCTATTTGCTTATAGATCTGGAGTTATAAAGGCGACAGAAAATTTTAAATTGGGAGTTTTCGCTGCAACTGGCGGTATTGCTCTGGTTTATTTTGTCTCTTTCATCGCTAGTTTTTTTGGTGCTGGGTTCTCTTTTCTAAACCCAACTAACGGTTCATTATTTAGTATTGGAGTTAGTCTGTTTATAGTGGTTATTGCCTCTCTAAATTTAGTATTAGATTTTGATTTCATTGAAGAAGGTGCAGAAAAAGGTGCGCCAAAATATATGGAATGGTATGGAGCGTTTGGTCTTTTAGTGACTTTAGTTTGGTTATATCTTGAGATTTTGAGATTGCTAGCAAAGCTCAACTCAAGAAGATAATTTATTTCAAAACGAATGTTGTCTTTGAAAAAGTTTTGGCTTGGCCACTAACTATTACTCTATTGCCTTTATCCAAACACTTTAAACTTCCTCCTCTTTTCGATAGTTGATCAGCACTTAAGCTTTTTTTATTTAATCTTTTTGACCAAAAAGGAGTTAATGTACAATGAGAAGATCCTGTCACAGGATCTTCTAAAATTGAAGATTGAGGAGTAAAGTATCTTGAAACAAAATCACAATTTTTACCTTTTGAGGTTACTATAACACCACCACAACCGAGATTTATTTGGTCTAAAAATTCCTTCTTTACTTTTATGTTTCGAATTTGATTTTCGTTTTTATATAACAATAAATAATCTCTGGATTTATAAGTCTCCATTGGGACTATATTTAAAGATTTTGCAATAATTTCGGGCAATTTAGATTTTACAGGTACACGCGAAGGTAAGTTCATCGAATAATATCCTTTATCAAAGGAAACAATCAATTCTCCACTAAGAGTGTTAAACACAACTTTTTCTTTTTCAAAACCTAAAATAAATTTCAAACAATGAGCAGCTGCTAGAGTTGCATGCCCACAAAGATCCATTTCAATTTCAGGTGTAAACCAACGTAAATGATATTTATTATTATGATAAATAAAAAAAGCCGTTTCTGCTACAGCATTTCTTTTGGCAATTTCTAAAAGAATGTTATCAGGAAGCCAATTGTTTAAAGGAATAACACAAGCTGGGTTACCTTTAAATTCCGTGCTTACAAAAGAGTCAATTCTATATAAGTCTAGCTTCATTTTTTTGAAACTAAATATAACTTAATTTTAATTTGACTCCCAGAAAGCAAAGTCACCAGGAAATAAACCTACATCATAAGAAGCAATCTCTTTGTTGAAAACATCTACAACCTTTACTTGATTTATGTCCGTATAATTAGTTAATCCGAAATACATATAATCTCCATGTGCTTCTATGTGATAGACTTGAGATGGCTCATATGAGCCTAACTTATTTTCTTTAATAATTTCTAGATCTTTTCCAATTAAAGCAGCACCGCCTTCAAAGGATCTAAAAATTTTTGAATCAATTGACGATGAATTATAGTTGCTAAATTCCATTACTGAACCTCCACAAACTACACCGGCTCCATAATATTTTATGTCAGAAACTTCCTCAATAGAATTAAACCTTGTTGTTCCATAATAAGCATTATAATTTGAATCATAATATGTGTTTGCTACATAAAGCTCTTGATTTACTATAGAAATGGAAGTAGGTCCTTTTCCAATTTCATATGAACCAATTATCGAATTAGAGGAAGTGTTAATTTTTAATAATTTATTACCATCTGAATAATCATTATTCATTTGTATTCCAACCCATAAATTTTGACCGTCAACTTCGATTGACTCGGGTTTTCCCTCTACTTTAATTGAATCCTCTAAAGAGTACGTAATCAAATTTAAAACTTTGACATCACTTGAATTCCAATTTGTAAAATACAGCTTATCATTAATTATTTTCATTTCTCTTGGACTGGAATTTTCTGTACTTATTTCTATTCCAGGTAATCTCAAGCCTTCCACTGTAATATCATAAGCCATAATTTTATGACTATTATTTACAATAACAAAAAGCTTGTTCTTATAAACTTCCAATGACTGAACAACATCGCCAATATCATCAATACTTTTAACGTCTCCTTTTTGATTGATCATATAAATAGAGCCGTTACTAGACCCAAAATTACCTTCACATGCTACAAACATCCATTTATCTTTTGGAACAATTTCAGCGATAGGATCGGACTCACAGGAATAACAAACAAATAATAATAACAGAAATTTTTTCATAATAAAATATTTAAATGAATTTGAAAAAAAATGAAGCTTCTGCTTTAGCACTTTTTTAAAGAGGTTGCAATCAGTCAAATCTTTCCTCAAATTAATTAAAAGGCGAAATTATAAAAAAATTATGAAAAATAAATTCATTTAACTTATAATTTGAAGATAATTATAGGGTTATTTTTTTTTTGAGTTTTTATTAGGAATTCTTCCAAAATTACCCGCTCCATCGTAATCCATTGTATCGGTTTCAATTTTATGTTTATTAGTGTTTTTAGATTCGCCAGGGATTAACATAACACCAATCAAGAAAACACCAAATACAACAACACCAATAAAAAAAATTATTTGAATACTCATTTCTTGAAAATTTGTTTAATATAAGCTCCTGCAGCTAATATTGATGGTACCCAAATACCAACATACAAACCCTCTTGTTGTTGACCATTAAACCAAAGGGATACAGAAAGAAGAAAACTAATGAAAGCTGCACCTAATATAAAATAATCAGATTTTTTCATAACTAAATATACAAAGAGTGAGTAAAATAAAATAGCTCTAACTATGTTTAAATTTATTTTTAAAAGAGAGAGTGGCTATAATCGTTGTAATAAAATATAAGATCATAACAACATATGAGATGTAAAATTCATTAAATAAAAACTGACTTTCAGTTAAAAATGTCAAAAGACAAATTGAAACAATAGATCTAAAAATTTCAAAATTTGGTGCCCAAGAATGCATATCAAAAAAAGAAGTAAATCCAAAAATTGAAATGAAAATGATAAAACCCTGAATGAATTTGAAACTTAAAGAAAGAGATGAAAAATTTTCTAAGAAGAAAAAAAGTAAAAAATTTATTGATATAAAATGAAAAAGCGCAATTCCTTTCATTAGAAATGAATAATTTGGATTATACTTAACTCTTTTTTGAACATTATTTATTACTTCTCTTGGTAGTTTTTCAATAACATCGTTTGGTCTCCACCCTGTTGGCATAAACCATATTCTTAATTTATCTAAAATATTTTTTGAATAATAGGCATCTTGAATTACATTGAAAGCGTGTTGAAAATTAATCAATATTGGGTTCCATGTTTTAACAGGTTTTAGAACTCCAAAAACTGGCGGTTCCTCTGCTAATTCCTCTTGAAATGTGCCAAAAATACGGTCCCAAATACAAAAAATAGCAGATAAATTTTTATCTATATAAATAGGATTAATTGCATGATGAACCCTGTGTTGAGATGGTGTTACTATAATGTACTCAAGAAAACCTAACTTTCCAATGTGCTGGGTGTGATACCAAAATTGTGCAAACAAATGTAGTGGAACCAAAAGTGTAATAACTTTTGGAGGAACTCCAAAAAAAGCTGCAGGTATTAAAAATAAGGCCCCAAAACCAATCCAAGCAGAAATACTTTGTCTAAGTGCACATGCTAAATTAAATTCTTCACTACTATGATGAATAACGTGTCTATTCCAAAAAATATTTACTGTATGATTAAGTCTATGATTCCAATAGCTAGCAAAATCTATGCATATAAAAGCTACTAAGTATAAAATTAAACTAGATTCTAGATTAAAGGTTTGAATTGAATTAAGAATATAGGGATAGGGAATAATTATCACTATAAGGCCCAAGGAATCTTTTAAAATATTTGTCATTCCTGAGCTTAAACTGGATAATGTGTCCATAAAAGAATAGGTCTGGTTTCCTTTAAAATGACCATAAAGAATTTCCATAGTCATTAAAACCAAAAATCCAGGTATCACCCACATTAATAAGGAGGCATAAGCATCCATAACTTAATTTTAATAATTTAAAATTTAAATATAATTAAAAAACTTACTATAACTAAATAACAATTTAGAGATAAATAATATGTGTTTTTAATGTGTATCTTGTATGTGGTCAATGACACATCAATCTATAAAAAAAAAATCTTTTTTAAGTTTAATTCTTCTAATACTCTCGGGTGAATTAATTTTTTTATTACCATATGTCTTAGCAAGAGTTTTTAGACCAACTTTTTTAGAAGTGTTTGACTTAAATAATTTTGAACTTGGTAGTTTATTCTCTGTTTATGGTGTGGTAGCCCTATTATCCTATGTTTATGGTGGTGTCATTTCAGATAAATATCCACCTAGAAAACTAATTGCCACATCTCTTTTTTTTACAGCTTTAGGAGGGGTTGTATTTGCGACTTATCCATCATTCTTGGTTTTACAAATTTTATATGGCTACTGGGGGTTTACTACCGTATTTTTATTTTGGGGAGCTATGATAAAAGCAACTCGAATTTGGGGAGGGACCAAAAGCCAGGGCCAAGCTTTTTCTTTTCTTGATGGGGGAAGAGGATTAGTTGCTGCTTCAATGAGTAGTATTGGAGTTTTAATTTTTTCATTTTTTTTAACAGATGAAATTGAATTAACTACGTTATCTCAAAGAAAAGAAGCCTTTAAATATGTTATTTTATTTTCATCGTTTATAGTTTTTTTCACAGGATTTATTATTCTTTTTTTAATGAAAAATAAAGAAGATACTGTTCAAACCGCAAAAAATTTCAGCTCAATCTCACAAATAAAAAAGACACTAAAAATTCCATCAGTTTGGTTAATAATGATAATAATTGTCTCAGCATATGTTGGATACAAAGTAACCGATATCTATTCCTTGTATGCATCTGAAGTCATGTTGTTTGATGATTTAGAAGCAGCTAATATAAGTTCGTTACAATTATACCTTAGACCATTAGTATGTGTTATCATTGCGCTAATTTCTGACAAAACTAGTCACGTATATTTGATTATTATTGGCTTTATTACAATGTTAATAGGATCATTAATTTTTGCTTTGGGTCTAGTTCAATTTGATATGAACTTTGTTTTTTACCTTTCTTTAGTAGTTGTTGCCACAGGAACTTACTCAATTCGTGCGCTATACTTTTCGATTATGCAAAAAGGTCTTATTCCTCTTGCATTAACGGGGACTGCAGTGGGTATAATTTCAGTAGTTGGCTATTCTCCAGATATTTTTGCCACTCCACTTATAGGATATATTATAGATAAATATCCTGGTATTCTTGGCCACCAATATGTATTCTTAATGCTTGTGTTTTTTTCAATCCTTGGTTTGAGTGCTTCAATTAAATTCGCAAGACTAAAAAGTATAAACTAGAATTTTAATAGTATTTTTTAATTTCTTATTTAACTGCTATATTCAAAATCTTATTAAAAAAAATGAATTAAATCATGCCCAATGAAAGATAGTTTAACCGCATGAATTCTCTTATTTAAATTACAGCTATTTTAGAATATAAATCTAAATTTTTTTGACCTTAATAAGCACACATGTCTACTTGCAGTTAATTTACTTTTTTTTTAAAGTATTTGACTCTAATCAATCATTTTTTTCTTCATCTTCTTGAACTTCTCTAGCTTTTGAAAGAGCAGTTGCCACTAGACCAGCAGGAACAGTGACTACACCAACTCCAATAATCAAAACAAAAAATGTAAATATTTTACCGCCAACAGTTATGGGGTAGACATCTCCATATCCAACTGTAGTAAGGGTTACGATTGACCACCATGAGCTGTGAAAGATGGATTTGAAAATTTCTGGTTGAGCTTGATTTTCAAAAAAGTAGATTAAAGCGGATGAAATAAAAAGTAGTATAAATATTACAGTTAAAAATAATAACAACTCTTCTTTTACTATTTGAAATGCAATTCGAAACCTATAAAGTGCTTTATTAAATCTAATTAACTTAAATGCTCGAAAAATTCTAAAAACCCTAAAAGCTCTAAAAAATCTTAAATCAAGTGATGATAAATAATACGGAATTATTGCTATAAAATCAATAAGCCCATAAAAACTAAAAATATAACTAATCGATTTTTTTGAAACTATAATTCGCAATAGGTATTCAATTGTAAAAACAACTATACAGAAAACTTCAAAATCATATAAAAATTTGATTAGTTTGGGTGAATTATTTGGTAATGTTTCAATTGAAAAAGCAACCAAAGACATTAAAATTAAAAATTGAATTATGTAATCAAAAATCCTTCCCTTTTTAGTGGAATTATCCTCAATAATATTTCTTAATATGGATATAATTTTCAATTACTACTTTTTTATTATAACCTAATATAAGAATTTGCTTAAAAAAGACAATATTTAAAATTTAACATTATGTGTTTTTAAACAAGTTAATCACTAATTAAAGAATACCAGTTTCAATGCTATAACGACAACTATTATTAAGAATACTTTAGCGAAAAAGTCAATCCAAAACCAAAAGATATTTTTATTTCTTTTATTCAAAATATTAAATATTTTAATTAAATATAATTCTTTCAAATAAAAGATGAGTGATTAAAAAGAATAGAAGATATTAGTTTATGGTTTAATTTAAAGTATTATTATTGGAATTTTAAAACGGATATATTCCCAACCAAAATTAATGCCTAAAATTTCATTTTGTTCACTTATAGCTATAGAAAATGCTTCTAATGATTTTTTTGCTTTATTAATTGGGACTGTATATCTTAAAATATCATTATCAGATTTATAGGAGTATGCTCCCCATATATTGATTGCTTTATTTAGTATAAAGGTAACCTCATTGTTATCAAATATTGTAAAGATTGTATACTCTCCAGCTGGCACAATAGTTTTATTTATCTCAACATTTGAAAAAAACCGCACTTGAGTTGCTTCATTGGCTCCGGTTCTCCAAACTTTTTTTTGAGGAACTATTTCATTAAAAGTTCTACCTTTTAGCTGTGGTCTACTGTAATTGACGACAACTACTTTTTGAGTTATTCGGTTGCTTGATGGATATTTTGCCTGATCCATGGGGCTTTTATCAATTCCACTAAAGTTTTGAGCTTGCGTAATTATTGGAAATAGTAAAAGAAGTAATATGATTTTTTTCATTTTAAAAGTTTATTAATGTTATCAATAGTAGTTTGTAAAACTATTTTATGTACTGAATCTTTTGGCCTTTGAATCTCTTTATTCAATCTTTCTAATAGCTCTTCAATAGTATTTTCTTTTTTCACAAACTAGATATTAAAAATTCAAAATTAAGAAAATATAACTATTGCTTAGTTAATTTAAAATAAGTACTAAGAAATTTATTGTCAATTTAATAGCTACATTTTTATCCAGTATCCTTTTTAGTCGATTTCCATTTGAGATTTCCAGCTTTTTCTGCTCTTCAAGAATTACCATAAACCAAATTATTACAAGCACACACTGGTTCATATATTTCAATAAATACTTTATCAGGTTCAGGCGAAACATAACAATCACCAATGACATCGTTATTATCAGCGGAAGAAACAAGTAAAATAAACAGTAATAGTAGAATTAGTTTTTTTATTCTTCTTGACTCCATTTTCTAACTCCAGCAATTTTGCCTTCTCTTATATAGTGTCTTTCAAAAAATCTATATTTTTCAATTTCACCATCCTTTCTATATCTAGTTTCAGTAAATGGGAACATTACAACTGTTAAATTCTCATCATAAGATGGAACTACAGGAATTACATCATAAACATTTCTTCTAATTGAATCATATGGTTCATGCATAGATTTTGCAAGTTCTATCAAACTAGGTAAATCAAACTCAAGCCTGTCTAATCCCTTTTCAGGATAAAAAAAGACAGTTTTTAAATAATTTTCTTCCGTTACAAAATCATAATCTTGATTTACAAAAGCAGTTGAAAAATCTAAAGCTAATTGAGCATGTTCCATGCTTCCAATTGAATAGGTACTACCTTTATTGTTACCGCTTAAAATTTCACCAACATTTTTATTAACATTAGGCTCATTATTTTGACAGCTAATTATTAATAATGTAATGGTTATAAGTAAAGTGACTTTTTTCATTTAAATAGTTTTTAGTTTTATGATTACTAATATAAAAAACATTCCTATTAAAAGTTAGTTTAAACCTACTTAAAAGGGTTAGAAGTTGCTGAACTAAATGAAGAAGATATGTCTTTGGCTTAATAAATAAGATGCTTTTTTGCACTATTTCTCCAGCCTGCTTGAGATTTGTATTTAACAAAAAATATCTTAAGGTCAGATTGAGATGCATAATCTACAAAGAATATTTTTTTATCAGCTTGAGATTTATATTTAACAAAATGCCATAAGCCTTCGTTTCCTCTTGCTTGTGAAACATAATCAACTTTGTAGACTTTTAAATCACTTTGAGATTCGTAGTCTACAACATAAACCTTAAAGTCTGACAGTGTAGAATAATCAATACTGTATATTTTCTGCCCAAAAGATAAAAGCGGAATAAATAGTAGAACTAGTTTTTTCATTTACTTAAAATCTTGAAAGGAATGTCAAATCTCATATATTCCCATCCAAAATGAATTTGTGGTTGTTCATCATTATTTGAAAATACTATAGAGAAAGCTTCCAAAGACTCTTTTACTTTTCTTTTTGGCACATTAAAGCGTAAAACATCCATTTCAGAACTGTATGCACTAGCTCCCCCAAACATTTTTGTTGAAGAACTAATTATAAAAGTAATTTCTTTTTCCTCTAAATAAGTGAAAATCTTATATTTTCCTTTTGGAACAATAATATTATTAATTTCAATATCAACATATAAAAGTAGTTCATTCGCTTCGTTAGCTCCAGTTCTCCAAATCTTATTTAATTTAAGTATATCTTTTAAAACTCTTCCCTTTAGCTGAGGTCTACTATAAGTAATAGTTGCTACTTCATTTTGACGTGAAAAATGCGCTTTGTCCATTGGGCTTTGATCAAGCTCAGGAAAATTTTGAGAGTGTAATAAAAAAGGAAACAGTAATAGTAAAATAAGTTTTTTCATAAACTAAATATAATAATTGCTGAATTAAAAGAAGATGATATACCTATTGTTTAGATTTTCTGTTTTGTTGAATTTATTTTAAGTAATGATTTTCCTGTCTTATCTTTCATAACAGTTCTGGTTCTAATCGTACCATCCGAATTAAAATTCTCAATTATTTTCCCGCTTATACCATAATTTGAAAAATCTATATAATTCCAAGTCATCGATTTATCAGCTTTATTCCATTTCCCTGTCCAGAAAGTATTACTACCATCGCTTTTAAATTCCCAACGATTAAATTGACTTGACGTTTGGTCATAACAAATCATATGCTTGCTTATGTCATCATCATTATAAACCATTATTTTCAAGATAATTATTTGATAAAATTAAATTTGTTTCAGTTATCCCTCTTGTCTGCGTTATTTCTGTTATCCAAACTGATTTTTCAAAAACTGCACTATTTTTCCATTTACCTTCCCATTTTGTCAATATATCAAAAGCGTCATTTTTAGATAATTTTTGAGCGTTTAAATAACCTGTTCCTAAAACAGGGAATATCATAATAATTAAGAGTAATTTTTTCATATTTAAATATAACAATTAATCTACTTCCTTTATAAGAGTTACTGAATTAAAAGAAGAAATATAGCTACGATTTGATTTTTTTATTTATTCGATTGCGTCTTATATTGTAAAATGAAGCCATTATAATAATGACTAAACCTATTAACCACAAGCCAGGTGAATCATCAATTTCTCCAAAGACCATAGCTTTAACACCTACTATTGTCATTAGAATTGGCAAAAAGCCTATCAAAATTGATTTAAAAACTTTCATAATCAATTAAAAATAAGAATTGCTTAATTAAAGTTAAGAAGATATGCCTACAGTTTAGTTGTCCGAACCGTGTAGTTCAAAATATTGAACAACTGCTTTTTTATCCAATAATTTAACATCCCACATAACAAAATTCATAGCGCCATTATTGATAGCGTCTGTGAAATAGAATTTCATTAGTTCTCCATTTCTTTTCCAAGTGCCTTTCAAGGGAGTTGTAATTAAAGTACCATCTTCCAAGATAGTTCTGCCTTGACCATCCAAAGTTCCACTTGTTTTCGAACTATTTATTGATGATACCTTAAATTTGACAAATACAGATCCATAACCACTAATCTGACCTTCAAAATTCATTATTGAGTAACCATCACCAGGACTGACTAAAACTATATCTAAGGTTCCTCCACCCTTTGGTTGAGATAAATCTTGTGAATAAGAATTAATTAAAAAAAAGAGTGATATTATAAATATTAAATTTTTCATAATTATTGTTGGTTTTAATTTTGTAATCTAAATATAAGAATTGCTGAATTAAAAGAATAAGATATGCCTATGGTTTAAGGATTATTCTAAGACACCTAAGCATCCACCTTGGCCATCATCATCTAAAGTAGCTGTAGTGTTTTCTCCATTTTTAAAATTAAAGGATTTTCTAGCTGTCCAATTGTTTTTACCACCACAT
>CALKEO010000040.1 GCA_938088195.1 uncultured Flavobacteriaceae bacterium
CAGCTCATAGTAACTGTCCAATCTGAATGATCACTAACAGTTGTTTTATCAACCTCTAAGCCATTTAAACTAATTTCAATGGCTTTATTATCTCCAATTACTCCCCAAGGAATGTAAGTAATGATTAATCCATTATTTGTAGTTTTCATAGTCATTGGATAATTGAATAAATTATTAGCATGATCTTCTTTTACTAATTTAGACCACCAATCGTTTGTTGGAACAGGTTTATTAGATGCATTTCCAGTCAGTTGAGGACTTCCATAGGGAAATCCATTTCTTCCAGCAGAATCAGTTCCTGGAAAATTTGTTGTGTAACTTCCTGAACCTAAATTTGTTTGTGAAAAAGAAATTGAAAAGACAAATAGAAATAGTAAAACGTATGAATTATATACATATTTGGACATTATCAAATGTAAATGATATATTAAGAAATAAAAACAAATTAAAACTTAACAACAATGATTTGACTATTTACTGATAAGAATAGTGTTATTGTTTTTTCTTGTAAACCTAATGTATAGTTAAAAAACTATTGATTATATACTTTGTTTATTAGTAAATAATCTAAAATTACTAATACAGACATTGCTTCAACAATAGGAACGGCTCTTGGAACTACACATGGAACGTGCCAATCAAGAAATCGCTGATTATAACAAAATTTCATTAAAAACTGTTGAAGCCCATATTACAAAAGCATTTAAGTTATTACGAAATATGATAGAAAAAATTAAAGAATAGAAATTTTTGATATATAATAATTTGTTGTGTATTTACCTCAAATTTACATGGGTTCTTAATAATCGTTTTTTTTCCTTCATAACAGCAGGATGCTTTTTATGTCCCCAAATTTTATCCCTGGCAACTCTAGAACTTTTTTGTAAATCCACAATTGGTAAGGGGTAATCCTTTCCTATCAAAACACCACAAAAAGTCTGTTCCATGGCTGTCATTGTCCAAGGTTCATGAATATATGCTAATGGAACGTTTACTAATTCTGGAATCCATTTTTTTATAAAGATTCCATCAGGATCATGCTCTTGGGAATTTTTTACTGGATTGTACAAACGAACTGTGTTTATTCCTGTAGTACCTGCCTGCATTTGAAATTGAGGATAGTGTATTCCAGGTTCATAATCTAAAAACTGACGTGCAAGGTGGTAGGTCCCCTCTCGCCAATCTTGATCTAAATTGAGTGTTAAAAAAGATACAACCATAGCACGCATTCTAAAATTAATCCAACCTGTAGATTCTACAGCTCGCATACAAGCATCAATCAATGGATAGCCTGTATTACCTGTTTTCCATGCTTTTATAAAAGCTTTATTTTTTTTATGTGACAAAAACTCATAACCACTGTTAATACACTGTGTTTCATAACGACACTCCATTTCAAATTTTTGAATAAAATGACAATGCCAGTGAAGTCTAGTAAGCATAGCCGAGAAAGGTTTACTGTTTCTAGTTCTATTGGCATGTGTTACAATAAACTGAAAAGCTTGTTTAATACTCATATTTCCCCATGACAAATAAGGTGACAAACGGCTACAAGACATTCTACTCTGCATGGGTTTGGATATATGTCTTTGGTAATTAAACCCTCGTTGGCTTGCAAAAGATTTTAAGTACCTCCAGGCATTTTTTTCTCCAGCTGGTTGGTAGTGTTTTGGATACTCTTTAAGTTCAGATTCTAATTTCGAAGGAATTAAAAAAGGATGTTCTAAGGGTGTTTCTTTGGAGATTGTATATTTATTTTGAATGACTGAAGCATGCATTTTAAGATGCCATTTTTTATTCCAATCTTCCCTATTTTTAATGCCTCTTAAAATACCATCTCTTTGTGATTGTTTCCATCTAATTTCATTAGACTTACAAAACTTTTTTATTTTTTTGTCGCGTTCCCAGGTGCTTTGTGTTCCACTTTCTTGGTAACTAAAGACAGAACTTATATCAAAATTTTTTATTAAATAATTAAACACGTCTATAGCCTCACGATAAAACAACTCAACTCGTCTGTTAAATTCACTTAAAACTTTATCCAAATTATATAGTGAATGATATATAAACTGTAAATGTCTTAGACTCGTATCTGGATACTCAATTCTTGAGGGTTCAAAGACATAGATAATAAGATAAGGAATCCCAGCACTTTCAGCCTTTAATAGGGGTTCATGATCACGAGAGCGAAGGTCCCGTTTTAACCAAACAATATTTACAGTTTTTAAATTCAATAAGTAAATTGTTTTTTAGATTTTAAAACTAGTTAATTCTTTTAATATAAAATTTATGAGTATTCCAACTAATAATTATAAATTTGCATTGTTGATTTCCCAATCAACTTGTATTAAAAGTTCAAGAGTTTTATGGTCATTATTCTTGAGCTTTTTTTATTTACTCTTTTTAAAGCTGAATTTGTTTTTTTTTGATTGCCTATTTCTTCCGAAATTTCTATTTTTTTGTTTCAAGGGTTCTGGATTAGCATGGGGATCCGGTTCAAAACCTGCTTTAATTTTTGAAGGAATTTTAAGTTTTATAAGCTTTTCGATATTTATTAAATATTCTTTTTCATCATTACATACTAATGAGATTGCTTTTCCTTTTGCCCCAGCTCTTCCAGTTCTGCCAATCCTATGTACATAATCTTCAGGGATATTTGGAAGTTCAAAATTTACAACATGAGGTAATAAAGGTATGTCTAAACCTCTTGCTGCTATATCAGTTGCTACAAGAATTTTAATTGAACCATCTTTAAAGCCAGACAAAGCATTTGTTCTTGCTCCTTGACTTTTGTTGCCATGAATTGCAGCAGCTGAAATATTTACTTTTATCATTTTTTTACAAAGCTTATTGGCCCCATGTTTTGTTCTAGTAAATACAAGAACTTGATTCCAATTTCCTTCTTTTATTAATTGTATTATCAAATCTGATTTTCTGTTTTTATCAACATTATAAACATACTGAATAATGGATTCTACAGTTGTGTTTTCAGGTGATGTCGAAATAGAAACAGGGTTATTTAAAATTGATTTCGCTAACTTTTTAATATCATTTGAAAAGGTCGCAGAAAACAATAAGTTTTGACGTTGAATAGGTAATAAATTCATTATTTTATTTATGTCTCTTTGAAAGCCCATATCTAACATTCGGTCAGCTTCATCTAAAACTAAAATTTCAATATAACCTAATGATAATAACCTTTGATTTTCTAAATCAAGTAATCTTCCAGGTGTTGCAATTAAAATGTCAACTCCATTTCTAATTTTAGATACTTGAGGCTTTTGATTTACGCCTCCAAAAATTACAGCTGATCTTATATTAATATATCTACTGTATTCTAAAACATTTTGATGAATTTGAGCCGCAAGTTCTCTTGTAGGAGTTAATATTAAAGCTCTTATTTTTTTATGATTTGAATTATTGTTTTGAGATAAGATATGTAAAATAGGAAGTGTGAACCCCGCTGTTTTCCCTGTTCCAGTTTGAGCAGAAGCCAAAACATCTTTCCTTCTTAGAATTAACGGGATTGCTTTTTCCTGAACTGGTGAAGCTTCAATATACCCTTTTTCGTCTACTGCCTTTAAAATGGATGCTCTTAAGCCTAGTTTCTTAAATTTCATATTTTTAATAAGATTTATTTAATATCCGATTCAAAATCTGTAGAGTTTACCCAATCTGAATCTAATAATTCTCCGCTCATATATCTTTTATAAAAATTTCTTGTGCGTTTCTCAGCATAAATATAATTATCAAAAATATTACCGTTTCCTATCACTCTTGGATCTTTATTTTTCGTTAAATCTTTAATTAATATTTTTCTTAAACTATCTTTTAAAGAATTGTAATTATCATTTTTCACAATATTTTTAATACAATTAGGATCATTTTTTAAATCATACAAGGTTTCTTTGGGCCTTTTACCAAAAGCGTAATTCCAATAATCAACTGTCTTTTTTTCTTTTCGAAGTTTTAATATTTCGGTCTTGGTTGGGCTACCATCTGTGTTAAGGTAACCTGTTTCAGGATTTCCAGCTGGCCAGCGCTCTGGTTTGAAGTTTATACTATAAAAATATTGCCCAGCGATAATCGCTCGAACGGGATAACCTTGATCATTTTCTCTACCAACATCATGTCTTTCTTTTCCAATGATAATATAATCTCTTTTTTTTGCAATTGTTTTTTCATTGAATATACTTATCCAACTTATACCTGAAAAATCTTTCATTGTATGATTTTCAGAGTTAATTCCAGCAAGATCCAAAAAGGTAGGTGCAAAATCTGAAAAACTTACATAGTCATTTATAATCCTTCCTGGATTTTTAATTCCTTTACCCCAACGTATCGCAAGAGGCAACCTGTTATCAAAAGGAAATACTTGACCTTTTACTCGTGGAAAAGGCATTCCATTATCAGAAGTGACAACAATAATGGTATTGTCTAGTAAATTTCTATTTTCCAGTTCATTTATGACTCGTTCTAAATGACTATCAAAATATTCTATTTCAAAGGCATAATCTAGTATATCCGTTTTAACATTTTCTGTATCAGGCCAATAGTCTGGTACTTTTTCAATTTCATCAATTTCTTTATTTCCATATTTAGTTCCAGACTGGTATTCATATCGACGGTGAGGTTCATGGCTTCCTAACCAAAAAAAGAAAGGTTGATCGTCTTTTTTTTCGTTAAGAAAATATTTAAAATTTTCAAAATAATTATTATTACTTATAAATTTTGTTGGAGGGTCAGTTTTAATTGAATTAAATTCCTTGCCAATTAAATCCCTTTTTTTTCCATTTTTTAATGCCACACCAGGTGCCCAACCTTTTCCAGTTTTTCCTGTTTTGTAGCCATTACTCTTTAAAACTTCAGGAAAAGTTGAAAATTTCTCAGGAAAAAAAGGAACGTGATTTGTCGCTTCTTCCAAAAGCCAGCTGTCACGACCTGTTAATATAGTAGATCTTGAGGGTGAACATTTTGCATTGGTAGTGTAAGCATGATTAAACAACAAGCCTTCTTTAGCAACACGGTCAAAACCTGGTGTGTTAATCCATTTTGTTCCATAAATACTTGTATGTGGGTAAGACTGATCATCAGTAATGACAAACAATATATTGGGAGGAAGATCAGTATTATTAGAATTACAACTTGATAATATTATTGTGATAATTGGTATTAGAATAAATAGTTTTTTCATTTGTTTAATTTATTAATAATCTAGGTATTTTATTTATTCTAAAACAAAAATCATACAATGTTGCCAAGGTAAGTTTGTGATATTTGATTTAAGTTTAAATCCAGCAGCTTCCATTTCCTTAACAGCTTGATTTTCAGTCATTTTATGTATTTTTTTAATAGGAACTTTTGGATCTTCGCCTCTATACTCTATCAAAAATAACTGCCCCTCGGGCTTTAATGCATTTTTTATTGAAGCTATCATTTCAATTGGAAAGTTAAACTCATGATACACATCAACCATTAAGATTTTATCAACTGATCTTACAGGTAATTGTATACTTGTTTCACTTCCTAAGATTGTTTCAACATTATTAATTTTATTAAATTGTTTTGTGTTTTCAATCTCCATCAACATTTCAACTTGAATATCTACTGCATATATCAAGCCGTTGTTTGCCAAAGGTGCCATTCTAAAGACATGATAACCCGAACCAGCTCCAATATCTGCGATAGTATCAGTTGGTTTAATTCCCATATTTTCGATCAAATTAGAAACATTTTCTTCTTTTTCTCTTTCAGACCTTTCTAACCAGCCAATTCCTTGATATCCCATAACATGAGCGATTTCCCTTCCCATATACCATTTTCCAATACCATTATAATCTCCTTTTTGAAATTTATATTTATTATCAGTATTGGGCTTTTGCGCAACACATTTATTTGAAATCAATAAGAAAGAAAACATTAATAAAAATAAATTGATATTTTTCATTTTTTATAATTTTAAGTTTTCAATACTAATAGACTTAACTAATTATTCAAAATCATTTCCGCTGCCTTTTCGGCAATCATATAAACAGGTGCATTTGTATTGCCAGAAACAATTTTAGGCATAATTGAGGCATCAACTACTCTAAGTTTAGAAATTCCATGAACTTTCAGCAATGGATCAACCACAGCCATATTATCAATCCCCATTTTACAAGTACCAACTGGATGATAAACAGTTTCAAGTGTTTTCTTAATATGGTCGATAAGAAAATTTTCAGAGTCGCGATTAATTGGAAGACCATCCCTTAGTTTATACTTTTTCAAAGCTTCATCATTCATTAGCTTAAAGACTAATTTCCCTCCACTGACAAGTTGATCAAGATCATCTTTCTCTTGTAAAAAATTAGGTTGAATTATTGGAGCATTCTTTGGGTTTGATGATGCAAGACTAACCGTTCCCCTACTTTTAGGATGTAATAAAGTAGGTAGTATAGTAAAACCATCTTTTTTTGGAAAATCATATAAATCATAAGCATCATATCCATACTTATCATCAATACATATTGGCGAAAAGTGTAGTTGAAAATTTACTTTTTCACTACTTTGAGTAAGGTCAAAAAAAGCCATACCCTCTAGTGGACCAACACAAAAAACACCTTTTTTATTGACAAAATAATTCCAGGCAGCTTTAAGTTGGTTTAAAGGAGATATGTAATGATTGATCCCTTCTTGTGTTTTTGATTTAGCGCATATTGGATAAAATAAATGGTCTTGTAAATTCTTACCAACGCCTTTTAGTTCGTGTAAACAATCAATTCCGTATTTTTTTAATTCTGAAAAATCTCCTATTCCAGATAACATTAATATTTGAGGAGATTGAAAAGCTCCTGCAGAAATTATTATCTCCTTTTCTACATTTACTTGAAATTTATTTGATCCCTTTAAGTATTCTAAACCAATAGCTTCTTTGCCTTTTAAAATTATTTTACAAACTTTTGCATGAGTAATAGCTTTTAAATTAGGTCTATTTAAAACAGGTTTTAAAAATGCACTTGCTGAACTATGGCGCTTTCCGTCTTTAATAGTGCTTTGAGCTACACCTACCCCATTTTGAGTGAATCCATTATAATCATCATTTTCAGGGATTCCATATTTTTTACAAGCTTTTATAAATCCATCAACATAAGGTGTTTTAAATTTAGTAGGTAATGAAACTGACAATTCTCCAGAACTACCATGATAATCCGAATCAACTTTATCAATTTGAGCGTGATTTTCAGATTTCTTAAAAAAAGGTAATACATCTTTATACCCCCAACCATAATTACCGAGTTCTGCCCAAGTATTATAATCCTCAGCATTTCCTCTTACATAAGCCATAGCATTTGTGGAGCTACTTCCTCCCAATGTTTTTCCTCTGGGTAAATATATTTTTCGGTTAAGAACATTTTTCTGCTTTTCAGTCCAAAAACCCCAGTCTTGTTTACTTTTATGGATTTTTAAATAAGCTCCAGGAATATGAATATTCATGTTTGAATCAGGCCCACCTGCTTCCAATAATAACACTGAATTTCTTGGATTTTTAGACAAACGATTAGCAAGTAAACAACCAGCAGAACCTGCACCAATTATAATGTAATCGTAAGATTGACTCATAAATCTCTGCTTTTACTTGTTTATAGGG
>CALKEO010000041.1 GCA_938088195.1 uncultured Flavobacteriaceae bacterium
TAAATATGATCAGGTCTGTATAATTCTATGTTACCATCATCCATAGCCCATTCGTAGAACCCATCCCAACTAATATCATCTGGATTGTTCTTCCATTCAGGATCCTCTAATAGGTAATCATTAATATTTTTAATTAAAGTATCTAAATCATACCAGGCTTCAGCATCGTGATGATAGCGACCCTCATAAATTTTTTTACTTTGGTTTAATTGAATTATTTCGCCAACTCCTCCAATATCTTCAGATTCCTTTTTATATTTATCAAAACTTATTTCAACTCCAGCAACATCTTCGTCATCTTTAGCTTGGTAAAAACCAACTATGGATTCTGATGCACTTATTTTTATTTTAGGCTTATGTTCTTTAAGCTGTTCTATTAACTCTTTAAGATCATTGTAATTATATTCTATCATAATCTTATTATCTCCTTGTTTTTGTATTTAGTTTGTAATTACAATTTACTTAAAATTAATGAGAGGCACGCCTTTTTCTTAGACACTCAAAACCTAAGTATTATACTTGCTTATACAAACACCTCCCTTCAAAAGAAAACCGATATTATTTGGGCTAGGATCTTACAAATAAACTAAAATAGTTGGATTTTTTCAGCTTTTACCATGACTTGATATTTGGAAAGCTTTAGTGGTAATTATGGGCATAAAAAAGGGAGTTAAAAACTCCCTATCTCTGTAATTAGTGTGCAAATTTTGTGCAATAAAAATAAACACTTTTGCTCCCCCTCAAGGACTCGAACCTTGGACCCTCTGATTAACAGTCAGATGCTCTAACCAACTGAGCTAAGGAGGAATTTCAACGACGGCAAATATAAATTATATTTTATTCTCGTCAAATTAATTCAAAAATTAATTAAAATAACCATCTATAAAGATCATTTCCATTAGCAAACAAAACAAGTGCAATTAATAGAAAAAATCCTAACATTTGGGCGTAACCTACAATTTTATCGTTTGGCTTTCTCCCTGTTAACATTTCATAAAACAAAAACATTGCATGCCCTCCGTCCAAAGCAGGAATAGGAAGAGCATTCATGAAAGCTAAAATTATGGAGATTAGAGCTGTTGTTTCCCAAAAACCTTTCCAATTCCAAGTTGCAGGAAATAAACTTCCAATTGCTCCAAAACCTCCCAACTGTGATGCTCCTTTTTTAGTGAAAACATATTTAAATTGACCAATATAATCTGTTAAAGTCCAATAGGCCATTTGGTATCCTTCATTAATACTTTCAAAAAAAGAATATTCTATTTTGGTAGGAACAATTTTTGGTAATAATACACTAACCCCTATTTTTTTGTCCTCGTTTAATGGTATTAATTTCGAAATCACATCACCTCCTCTTTCAATTTCGACACTTATATTTGATGATGTATTCAATTTAACCAGTTCGGTAAAATCTTGCCATTTAATTATATCGTTTCCATTCACTTTTATAATCTTATCTCCTTTAGCTAAACTGGCATTGTAGGCAGGAGAATCGGGAACTATGGAATCAATCACTGCAGGAACTAAAGGAGCAAAAGCATTAATTGCTCCATTTTCAAACATTATTGTTCCAATATTTTCTGGAATCGAAATATTTTCCTTAATCCCATTATACCTTTCAACTGTAACTGAATTAATATCTCTTAGAAATAAAAATTTATTGATATCAATCACGTTTTCAATATCATCCCCATTAACTTTTAATATTTTATCTCCATCGTTAAAGCCATATGACTTCATCACTTCAGCAACCTCAAAACCAGCTGGGAGATTTTCGTTTGTTAAAACAGTTTTGCCCCAAACAAGAGCGACCATCATATAAATTGCAAAACCTAAAATTAGATTAACAATTATTCCTCCACTGATTATAATAAGTCGTTGCCAAGCTGGCTTAGATCTATATTCCCATGGTTCAGGTTCTTTTTCTAAATGTTCCGTATCCATGCTCTCATCAATCATTCCTGCTATTTTTACATAGCCTCCAAGAGGAACAATTCCAATACCATATACTGTCTCGCCAATTTTCTTTTTTACTAATGAATATGGCCAATCAAAAAACAAATAAAATTTCTCTACTTTGGTCTTAAAAAATTTGGCTGGAATAAAATGGCCAAGTTCATGAAGAAATACTATAATTGCTAGACTTAACAAGAACTGAATTGCTTTGATTAAAAAAATCATAGTTTAAAAATTTGAAAGCAAAAATACGTTAATAAGTTTATACAAAAAAAGTATTTTCAAGTATCTATTGTTATGATTTTAAAATGAATTATTTTTGTAAAAAAATAAAATTGTACAAAAAATTTTTCAAAAGATACGGTCCTCTGATTGTTATAATGACATTTTTTTCTTGTGTCGTTTTAACTTCCTTTTATGTAATATTACAGCCAAAAATAACTTTACCTATTTATAGTCCCTCAATGGTTTCTACAGAGCTTGTGGAAGAAGAAATACAACATGTTAAGAAATACCATAAAATTTCTAATTTTTCAATGATTAATCAAAATGGTGAAACAATTACCCAGGATTTTTACGATAATACAATTTATGTTGCTGACTTTTTTTTTACGACATGTCCCTCAATATGTCCAATAATGACAGAAAATATGTTTGAAATTCAAGAAAAAATACTCAACAAAAATATAAAGTTAATTTCTTTCTCAGTAACGCCTGAAATTGACTCAGTAGCTCAACTTAAGAAATATGCATTAGAAAAAGGAGTAAATGATTTAAAATGGAACTTATTGACTGGAAATAAACAAGAGATTTACGAGTTAGCCAGAAAATCATATTTAGTAGCAAAAAGTAACGGAGATGGTGGAAAGTATGACATGATTCATACCGAAAACTTTGTTTTAATTGATAAAGAAAAAAGAATTCGAGGTTATTATGATGGAACCAATGAATTGGAAATGGATAAGCTTATAAATGATTTAGAAGTTCTTGAAGAATCTTATAAAAATTAAAAAATGAAAGAAATAATATTTAGTATTTGCACATTATTAGCTTTTAATTTTCTTTTAAATGCTCAAGAATTAATAATAGGAGAAGAAAGGGTGGAGCCTGGTGTTATATTTATTTTTGAAGGAGCCATTAAAGATCATGTAGTTCCTCAGTCCATGCATTTAAAGGAAAATCAAACCAATATTCATATAGAAGCCCGAGTTAATTGGGACATAAATAATGTGCCAAAGGGAACAGTTCATGGTGGATTTATTCCAAATTTACATATAACGACCAAAGTTACAAATGAGAAAACTGGACTTAGCACTTTTATTGATTTAGTCACTCACATCAACCTAATTGATAACTTTCACTACGCTAGAAATATTTCACTGCCTGGTGCAATTGGTGATTTATACTCTGTCGAATTCAATATAACCCCTCCTACTAAAATTGAATTAGCCCTCCACAATGATTGGGTTAAAATGTATGGTGAAAAGCTCTTTAATGGCTCCACATTTAATTATTCAGGAGTTAACTTTGAGGAAATTGCAAAAGCTAACAGAAATTAAAACATACACACAAGAATGTAATTGATGTTTTTTTATTATATTAAACATTAAATTAAAAATAAATGAAAAAGCTTTACACTATTTTATTAGTTGGATTATTTACAATTTCATGTAATAATACCGCATCTAAATCTGATGATTCATTTGGAGTTGTTCTTAATGATGATGAAAAATCTCTTATGATTCAAAAACTTTTTGAAGCTGTTGAAGCTGAAGACGTATCTTACTTGCAAAATATTTTTTCTGATGATTTAAAACATACTAATCCAGATGGAGTTGTTATTAATAAAAAAGAATTTATGACTGGAATTGAAAATATTTTTGACATGTTCGATGATATTAAATTTAAAAAATCTGAATATGAAGAATACGAAAATTTAGAAATTGAAACAACATATTATAAAAATGGTAAAATTTGGACTAATATATGGAGTGAAATGAGTGCAAAGGGCAACTATTCAGGAAATGAAATGAGTTTTCGTTTTCACATATCATATCTTTGGGATGGTGATAAAATTATTGAAGAAGTTCAATTTTTTAACCCTACAGCTTTTAATGCCGAAGGCCTGGCTAAGGAAATGTCCTTAAATAAATAATATGAAAAAATATATTGCCTTATTTACTTGTTTATTATTCTCGTTTTCAGCTTTTTCTCAAGCAATAACATCAATATATAGTTTTAAGGTTGATGGCCAAAAAGATGTTCAAACCATTGTCATGGAAATGACAAAATATTTTGATACTGATTTTGCTAAAGCTGGAGCTGCAACTGTTGAAATAGTTGATGAGCATTTTAATGGCCTAGAAAAATCTAATCTTTCATTTGTTTATAAATTTAAAAACATTCAAGAAATGCAGGATGAATATGCTAGAACTAGTTCATCTATTGAATTTAAGGATGTTCAAGAAATTATTTTCCCACTTGTTAAGGAAAACTCTCAAATGCTTTTAAAAAGTTTGGAAGGTGGAATGGGGCAGGGAGAGACTGGAGTAACAATGGTTTTTGTAATGAAAATTAAAAACCCATCATCTTATTTAGATGCTTATAGTGAGCTTATTTCTAAAATGGAAGAAAATGGTAAATCAAAATTATTTACTGAGTATGGGCTAAGTGAGATTTTTGCTGGTGGTCAAAATGATTTAGGCGCCACTCACCACGCAATCATTGGAGCTACAGATATGGTAAGTCTAGTAAACGGATTGGATGAGCTCTTTAGCAGCCAAGAATTTAAATTATTCACTAACAAAGTGTCAGAAAATAGAGAAGTTATGTCTAAAAAAACAGTTTTTAGGCTAGCTTCTTTCAACTAATTAAATTAATAACATGAAAAAAACAATACTTATTTTATCAATTCTATTTTTAAGCTGTGATTCGAAAACAAATCAAAATAATCTTTGGACTTTTAATGCAACAGATGGCTCATACATTCAGTGGAATGGAGAGAATACCAATGCCAATGAAATGCTTCATCATGCGATGAAACACATGTATAATGTTGAATATGAGAAGTCTATGACATTTTTTGAAAAAGTTTTAGAGTATGACGCTTCATTGTTTGGTCCCCATGTCGTTCTTGCAGGTTTTTCAGTTAATGGATCCGATAAGCAAAAAATGCACATTCAAAAAGCAAAAGAACTGGTTGCAGATAACAACGAAACTTCTAAAATTTTCGTTTCTCTACTTGACTTGCCAAAAGGAAATAACTGGCCTTTATCCTCAAAGGGATCTTTTGAATTATGGTCTAAAATGAGAGAGCTTGAACCTAAAGGAAAATTAATTCATTATTACTATGCTTTCTCAAATCCAGATCCCAATGAAAGAATAAAAGAAATGGAAATTTTACTTTCTGAATTAAGAGAGCTTGAAGGAGATCCAAATTCATTATCTAATAACGGAGACCATTCATACATGATAGCTCCAATAATTAATTCTTTAGGTTACTTCTATTATGGTATAGGTGAAAAAGAAAAAGCTAAAAAGCATTTTGAGGAATACATGGATCTATATAAAAGTTATAATTCATACGATTCAATGGGAGAATTTTATTTTAATGAAGGAGATATGGATAATGCTTCTATTTATTACAAAAAAGCGATTGAAATGTATCCTACTGCAAGATCTGCAAATTCAATGCTAAATAGAATTGAGGAATTAAATTAAACCTATCTTTTCCCTAACTTAAGCCTATAGCCAATAAATAACTCTCTACCGTGGTTTGGAGCATAAGCGTAGGATGTGTCAAAATTAGGACTGAATCCTTTGGAATAATTTGGATCGTTATAAGCTACTAATGGCGATTCTTTTTGCCTAAAATTAAAAATATTAAGTAATCCAAAATATATTTCGTTTCCACTATTAAAAATTCCATTTACATTGATGTTGTGAATTGAAAAGGGCTTACTTTTTGTGGGTCTTGAAACAGAATTTATCTTGCCATTATCATTCATATCAAAGACCTTTGGCAATTCCATAATTCCTACATAATTTGAAGATGAATTCATCGACCATTTTTTATTAATAGGAATTTTTAAATTAAAAGCAGCGCTCCACTTAGGGGAATGTTCCATGTCAAAAATAGATTCTATATTATTTTCAATCTGGGCATACCTAACTATTTGATGATTAAATGTTAATGAAAATGCTGTTTGATTTAAAAAAGTATGATTTAATGCGCCGCTAATCCCTTTTGAATAAGCATAGCCTGTTGAATTTTTATAAATAATAAAATTTTGATTACCATAATCAGGAATGATTTTGTTGGAAAAATAAGTGTAAAAAAGGTCAATGTCAATATTACCTGAACCTTTTAATCCTGTGTAAATATAATTGGTATTAAATATGACGCTTTTTGATTTTTCAGGATTTAAATCTTCTAAAATTTTAACTTCTCTTTGTCCGCTAACAAATGCGTGATCTTCAGTAAATAAATTTACTAATCTAAAGCCAGTACCTAAATTTAGTCTCATTGAAAGCCAGGGATCAGGATTATATTTTATATGAAAACTTGGAGAGTATATAATTCCATGATCTTTAAAGTGATCTACTCTAAATCCACCAATTAAAGAAAACTTTTCTGAGGGTTTAAATTGGTCTTGTATCAATAAACCTGGGATAAATTGGTTTGAGTCTTTATTAACTACTAGATTGTTTTGAATAGTTTGGGTAGCAATTGTATTGTCGTCATATAAATTATTTTTTAAAGACGCGCCAAATAATAAATCGTGACTTCCATAATTTCTATTTAGGGTAAATTGTGAGAAAAATATATCTTGGTTTGCCTTGTAATAATCGGATCCGTAATAGCTATTTTGGTTGTGACTTGAATAGGAATAATTTAATTCTAATCCATCGACTAAATTAAATACATATTTCCCAAATAATTCAAATCGATTAGTATAAATACTTTCTCCGTAAATTTTATCACTTCCTCTAATGTTTTTGTAATTATTATTTTTTAAATATTCTTCGACTCCGTTACGCCTATCTTCAAAAAAATACCTTGCAGAAATAATAAATGGTTTTTTTGATTTTCTTGAAATATCCCACTTATTAAATATTGAAAACCTATCTACATTTATATCATCCCCAAATCCGTCATTATTATAGTCATCATAATCATTTTTTTTATCCCAATTTAATGCTATAAATCCATAGGTTTTACCAATATTAGGTGTTAATGCTATATTCACATAACTCTCTTTGTGCGTAGTTAATTGTGTGTCTAGTGAAAATAGTGGTTGTTCTTTAGGATTTTTAGTTATAATATTTATTACACCAGCAACAGCTTCAGATCCAAACAGTGTACTGCTTGGCCCCTTAACAACTTCTAATCTCTCAATAATCATATTTGGAATCCCATTAAGTCCATATACTGAAGCTAAGTTTCCATACATTGGAATGCCATCCAATAAAACTGATGTATAGGGACCCTCAAGGCCATTTATAGTAATTGAATTCGTGTAACAAACTCCACATGCTATGACTTCTTGGGCACCATTAACTAATTGTACTATTTCTGTAATATTTGCCCCACCAGATGGAAGAAATGAATTTATTTTTTTTGCAGTTATAACATTGACTTTAACAGATGATTCTGTCACAAATTCATCTTTTAAACTTCCTGTAATTACTACTTCACTCAAACCATTTAAATCTTCTTCCAAAATAATTACTAGATTATTTAAGTTTAATAAGGAATCTTTTAGTGAAATTTTTTGAGAAATGTAGCCAACAGATGAAATAAATAGTGTTTCATGTGAAGAAAGGTCAACTTTCAATTTAAAATCCCCATTTTCATCAGCTACTGTACCTGTAGTAGAATCTAATAAAATCAAATTAGCATAACTTACTGGGCCATAATTAGAGCTAACATTCCCATTAAGTTCTACATTTTGAGAATAAATATTTATGTAAATAAAAAATAAAAAAAAATATTTCATAAGAACTTTTGAAAGCTATCCTAAGGCTACATCTAAAATCATCATAACAATAAAACCTCCAATAAAACCAAGTGTGGCAATGTCTGTATTTTTATCTTGTTGTGTTTCAGGGATTACTTCCTCGACTACAACGAAAATCATAGCGCCCGCTGCAAAAGCTAGCGCATAAGGAAGTATTGGTGTAAAAAATGATACCGCAACTGCTCCTATTACTGCAGCTATTGGCTCTACAATTGCTGAAGATTGACCATAAAAAAAACTTTTTTTTCTGCTCATCCCTTGTCTTCTTAATGGCATTGCAACTGCAATTCCCTCTGGAAAATTTTGAATTCCTATTCCAATTGCTAGAACAACTGCACCAGAAATTGAAGCTTCAGGAATACCTGCGGCTACACCCCCAAATAAAACACCTATAGCTAAACCCTCTGGAATGTTATGTAATGTAATGGCCAGAGTGAGTAGTGTTGTTCTATGCCAGGGAGTTTTGATTCCTTCAGCTTCCTTAAAATTTATATGAATGTGTGGTAAGACTTTATCTAATGCAAAAATGAAAAGTGCTCCTAGTGCAAATCCAATAGCTGCTGGTATAACTTTGACAAAACCCTCACCATCACTCATTTCAATTCCTGGAGCAAGTAAACTCCAAAAACTAGCAGCAACCATAACACCTCCGGTAAATCCAAGCATTCCGTCTAAAAAGACTCTGTTCATTGTTTTGAATAAAAAAACAAAAGAGGCCCCAAGTGCTGTTAATCCCCAGGTAAATAAAGTGGCATAAAGAGCTCCCAAAACCGGATCTGTATTCTCAAAAAATGTAAGAATTTGTTGATACATAATTACTGTTTTTTTAAATAAATATTATTAGCTGATTTCATTGAAATAGTCAGGTTTGTATTTCCAATAGAAACATGTAAAGAATCATCAAAATCTTCAATGTGTAAAATTTCAATTAAGGAGCCTAATGAAATTTTTCTTTTATCTAAAAACTTTAAAAAAGCTGAGGAAGAATCCTTAACACCAACAAAGGTTCCCTTTTCACCTTTTTTCAAATCTGACAACAAGACTTTAGTAGTGTGTTTAATAAATCCTGCAGGATTTGGTATCGGATCTCCGTGAGGATCTTTTGTTGGATACCCTAAAAATCTATCTAATTCATTGATAAGTTTCTTGGACTTAATATGCTCCAATTGCTCTGCTACTTCATGAACCTCCGACCAGTTAAATTCTAATTTTTCAACAAGAAAAACTTCCCATAACCTATGTTTTCTTATAATATTTAAGGCCGTTTTTCGTCCATCATCTGTAAGTAAAGCGCCCTGATATTTTTTATACGTTATTAGATTCTTGTCACACAACTTTTTAAGCATATCGGTAACAGATGGGGCTTTAGTTTTTAGATTTTGAGCAATAGAATTAGTACTTACACCCTCATTTTGATCTTTTGATAGATGGAAAATTGCTTTTAAATGATTTTCTTCTGTGTGAGATAACATTGTGTAAATATAATTATTTTTAGGTTATATTAAAATTATTTTTAGATTAATCTAAAAATTTTGGTCAACTAATTTTGTATCTTTAAAACCGAAATTTAATCAATGAATTTAAAATTCGATTATATAATTTGTGGGGGTGGTGCTTCGGGGCTTTCTATTGCTAGTGGACTTTCTTTAGATCAATATTTTTCAAATAAAAAAATCTTAATAATTGATCCGGAATTTCCTAAAAAAAAAAATGACAGAACTTGGTGTTTTTGGGAAAACGATAAGAGTAATTGGGATAATTTGACGCATTATAAATGGGAAAAAGTAATTTTTAATAGCCCTCAAATTAATAAAACTATTTCTTTAAATCCTTCAAGATATAAAATGCTTAAAAGCATGTCTTATTACAAACAATGCAATGATTTAATTTTAAAAAATCCTAATATTCAACATATCAACGATAAGGTTATAAAAGTTGATGATAAAGGAAATTTCTGTGAAGTTAAAACTGAAAATAATATATATAAATCAAAGAAAGTATTTAATAGTATTTTAAATTGGGAGTTATTAAAAAACAATTCCAAATACCCCCTATTAATTCAACATTTTGAAGGGTGGTTTATTAAAACAGATAAGGATGTTTTTAATAAAAAAGAGGCAACTTTCATGGATTTTACAATTAAACAAAATTCTAATACACGATTCATGTATGTTTTACCTTTTTCAAAAAAAGAAGCACTTATTGAATTCACGTTATTTTCAAAAGACCTATTAGATAAACAAGGCTATGAAAAGCCCTTGACTAATTATTTAAAAGAATTAGGAATTACAAACTATAACATAACGAATAAAGAATCCGGTAAAATTCCAATGACTGGCTTTCCCTTTCACAAACAAAATTCTAAGAATATAATTTATATTGGTTCTGCTGGGGGTTGGAGTAAACCAAGTACTGGCTATACTTTTAAAAATATTGAAAGAAAAAGTAAATTACTTTTAAAATTCTTAAAGACTAAAGATGATTTTAAAAATTTTTCTAAAACAACTAGGTTTTGGTTTTATGATTTAATTTTTTTGGACGTACTATATCAAAATAATCATTTAGGAAGAAAACTTTTTTCACAAATGTTTAAAAACAATCAATCCAAGCTAATTTTCAAATTTCTCGACGAGAAAAGTAATTTTTTTGATGAATTAAAAATAATGTCCAGTTTTTCAACTGGGATATTTATAAAAACCATTTTAAAAAGAATTTTTAATTTATAGCTCTCTATTCATCAGCTTTTTTGAAAAATTTATAAAATTATTTTTTATTTTTTTTTCAAAACTTAGTTGATTAATTGATTTTATAGCTTTATTAGTATAACTGTCAACGAGTTTTAAGGACGTTTTGTCCGCATTAGTATCGACATATAAGGATGTGACTTTATCGATTCTTGCTTTGGACGAAAGTTGTTTATTATTAAAAAGATTGATTAATTGGATTTTTTGAAATTTATTTGAATTTAATAAAGCTGCATGAAACAACACAGTTTTTTTATTTTCTAATATATCTCCACCAATTTTTTTACCAACTTTGTTTTGACTTCCAAATGTGTCAAGGTAATCATCTTGAAATTGAAATGCTAATCCAAGGTTAATCCCAAATTCATATATATTATTTTGGTCATTTTCTGATGCTTCAGCAATAATTGCTCCCATTTTTAACGAACAGGCTAAAAGAACTGCTGTCTTATACTTAATCATTTGAACATATTCTTCAAACTTGATGTTGGATTTTGATTCAAAGTCCATATCCATTTGTTGTCCCTCACAAACCTGTTTAGCCGTCTGATTTAAGAGTTTGTTAAGTTTATAATAAACTTGTGAATCATAACTTTCTAACAACTGATAAGCCATTATAAGCATTACATCTCCAGAGAGAATTCCAGTATTAACATTCCATTTTTGGTGAACCGTTTTCTTACCTCTTCTTGTGATAGCTGAATCCATAATATCATCATGTAGTAATGTGAAATTATGAAATAGCTCTACCGAAAGAGCAGCTTGTAAAGCTTTTTTAGGATTGCAATTAAAAGAATGGCATGACATTAGAGCTAGAAAAGGACGAACTCTTTTACCTCCAATATCTAAAATGTATTTTACAGGGTCATACAGCGAATCTGGCTTGTCAGAATTTGAAATTTTTTTCAAGCCCTGTTCAATCATTTTATGAAAATCCTCAAATAAATCCATTGAATATAATTTAAACAAAAATACATTAATAAGATTTTATTTAAATATGAATTGTTAATGAAACTTTGGAAACTGTTTGCGTATTGTTAGTTTCCTGTGTATATTTGCACTCCCAAATTACAAAAGCTTGAAAGAATTGATTTTAGAAAAAACAAGAGAGCTCTTCTTGACCATTGGATTTAAAAGTGTGACAATGGATCAAATTGCATATGATATGGGAATTTCTAAAAAAACTATTTATAATTTTTTTGAAAATAAGAACGAGCTTGTAAAAGCGGTCACTAGTTACATGTTTAATAGTATTACTAATGGGGTAACTGAAATTAAAAAGAACTCTAACAATCCAATAAATGAATTATATGATATAAATCTATTTTTAATAAAGTACTTAAAAAAAGAAAGTGTTTCTCCTTTGTATCAGTTAGAAAAATATTACCCACTTATTCATAAGGAAATCAATAAAAAACAATTTGATTTTATTACAAAATCAACAACAGGATCTCTTAATAATGGAATTAAACTTGGTTTATTTAGAAAGGATATAAAAATAGATTTCATATCTAGATTATATTTTAAAGGAATGATTGGAATAAGAGATCTGGATACTTTTCCATTAAATCTATATGATCCTGTTAGTCTAAAAATAGATTTTATTGAATATCACTTACGAGCGATAGTTACAGAGAAAGGCCTTAAAAAATTAAATCATTTTATTAATAAATAATGAAGCACAAAATATTAGTTATATCACTAGTTTTATACTCTCTTTTTTTAAAAAGCCAGGATTCATTCACACTTAACGAGGCCGTCGAGTTTGGGCTAATCAATAACAGTATTGCAAAAAATGCAACAAATGATGTTAAGATTGCTAATGCCAAAAAATGGGAAACTATTGCTACTGGTCTCCCTCAAATTAACTCCTTTATTGAATACAATAATAATATTAAACAACCCATCTCTTTAGTCCCTGCTGAATTTTTCGGAGGAAATCCAGGTGAATTTTCTGAGTTGTCTTTTGGCACAAAACAAACAATTGATGGTTCTGTTACTTTGACTCAACTTTTATTTGACGGATCATATTCCGTTGGCTTATCGTCCATAAAGCTTTATATGGACATTGCATACAAAGCAAAAATTAAAACTGACCTTGAAGTAAAAAAATCAATTATCTCAGCATATAGTAATGCACTTGTAAGTGAGGAAAGAGTAAAAATTTTAGAAAAAAATCTCAATAATGTAAAAAGTAACTTAGATGAGATTGAAAAAATATACCAGAGTGGTTTGACTGAAATAGAAAATGTAGAACAACTAAAAATTACTTATGTCTCAATTAAAAATTCTCTTGACTATTCTTATAAATTAAATAAAACATCGTTAAACTTATTAAAATTAATAATAGGTTATGATATTGATAAGGAACTTATTCTTAGCAATAGCTTACAGGATTTGACTCTTAAAAGTATCCTTGAAAAAAAATCAATAGAAAATTTCGAGATTGATAAAAACATTGATTATCTGTTGGCCTTAAACAATACAAAATCTCAAAAAACTTTATTAACCCTTGAAAAATCAAAAGCACTACCGACCTTAAGAGCCTTTATTAAAGGAGGTTATGATGGGAATAATGATTCTTTTAGATTTTTCAAATCTGATCAAAAATGGTATGGCTATTCAATTGCAGGGGTTTCAATGTCTGTCCCGATTTTTAGCTCATTGAGGAAATCTGCAAAAACACAACAAGCACGAATTGAATTTGAAAAATCAAAAATTGATTTATCTGAATCTAAAAAGAGAATTATTATAGAGTTAGATAATGCTGAAAGTGAATATCAATATGCCGTAAGTTCATATAATAGTAACGTTGAGAATGTAAAGCTTGCAGAAAAAATTGAAAGAAAAAATCAAATAAAATTTATAGAAGGATTAATATCCGGTCTCGATTTAAGACAAGCACAAATTCAACTTTATTCTATTCAAAACCAATTAATACAA
This sequence comes from uncultured Flavobacteriaceae bacterium, assembly GCA_938088195.1. Lineage (GTDB taxonomy): Bacteria > Bacteroidota > Bacteroidia > Flavobacteriales > Flavobacteriaceae > MAG-121220-bin8. The sequence continues at coordinate 13,664 of CALKEO010000041.1, forward strand.
TCAATGCTTGAGGTTATCAATAAAAAAACAAACCTCGAGGGAATTTTAACTCAGAACTAATTTTAAAATGAAAAAAATATTTATACTCGCTCTAATAGTTTCAATCCTTTCTTGCGAAAACAATTCTACACTTCAAAGTGTTTTGGCTTCTAATGATATCGAACAAATAAAACTTAAAAGAAAAGAAATAGCTGCCTCTAAGCAGGATTTTGTAAATAAACTTCAAATCATAGATAATAAATTAGAAGAATTAAATACAAACCCTCAGTTGCCAATTATTGAAACTATTACAATAAATGCGGCGGAATTTAATCATTATATACAAGTACAGGGTAGTGTTAAGTCTGACGAATTAGTAAATATTTTTCCTGAATTTTCAGGTATTGTAAAAAACATTTTTATAAAAAGTGGAGACGTAGTAAAAAAGGGGCAGCCATTAATAAAAATTGATGATGGAGGTTTAAAAGAACAATTATCACAACTTGAAATAGGATTTGAATTAACTAAAACTACATTTGAAAGGCAAAAAAGATTGTGGGATCAAAACATTGGAAGCGAGATCAAATTTCTTGAAACTAAATCAATGTTCGAAGCTCAAAAGCAAGGAATCAATCAATTAAAAAAACAAATTAAAAAAACATTAATTGAGGCTCCTTTTAGTGGAACTATTGACAATGTCATCGCTAAAAAGGGAGAAGTAGTTTACCCTGGCGTATCCAATTTAATGATGCTCTTAAATTTAGATAATTTATACATTGAATCTAATGTTCCCGAAAAATATATAGCTTCTATTAACAAAGGTAATAAAGCTATTGTGCACTTTCCTCTTTTAAACAAAACTATCAATACTACAGTTCGTCAATCAGGTAATTATATAAACCCCATTAATAGAACATTTAAAATTGAATTAGACATTGAAAAAAATAATTTAAACATTAAGCCTAATTTAAATTCAAAAGTAAATATCAACAATTACACGAATAAAAAAGCTTTGATGATTAATCAAAATTTAATTAGCATAGACAGTAATAATAAAGAGTATGTCTATAAAGTATCCAATAAAAACAATAAAAATTATGTCTCTAAAACGACTATAACCACAGGGAAAAACGATGGAGTAAATGTAGAAGTTCTTTCAGGGATCAGCTCTGGTGACAAGATAGTTTCTGAGGGAATGAGAAAATTAGTTGACAATGCAAGAGTTAAAATCATCAATTAAAAAAATAAAAATTTGAATAATAAAGAAAAAGATTTTGCGCCATCATCATGGGCTGTAAATAATAGTACAACCATGTATGTCGTTATGGCAATAGTACTATTTCTAGGTATTGATGCTTATTTCAATATGCCTAGAGAGGACTACCCAGAAATAAAGGAAAATATAGTTTTTGTTAGTTCTATTTACCCGGGAAACACATCAGAAGATCTTGAAAAATTAATTACTGAACCGCTAGAAGACAAACTCAAATCTGTTAATAATATCATTGATATAAAATCTTCCTCTCAAGAAAATTTTTCATTAATAATAATTGAGTTTGATGACGGAATAGGATATACAGAAGCTAAGCTTAAAGTTAAAGATGAAGTTGAAACTGCAGTAGCCAGTGAGGATTGGCCAATGTATAACAATGTTAAGGTTGACCCTAATGTTTTCAATATGACCTTCACAGAGGAAATGCCAATATTGAACATTAATATTTCTGGAGACTACACAACAGAAAAACTTAAAGAATATTCAGAGATATTACAAGACGAAATTGAAAATTTGAGTGAAATAAAGAAGGTTGATATAAGAGGAGCACTTGATAAAGAAGTTGAAATTGCTGTAGATATTTATAAAATGATGGCTTCTAAAGTTTCTTTTTATGATGTAGTTAATTCCATACAAGCAGGAAATATTTCTATCTCAGCTGGAAACCTAAAATCCAACGAACAAAGAAAGACAGTTAGAATTATTGGAGAAATAAATTCCCCCTCAGAATTAGAAAACTTCGTTGTTAAATCATCTTATAATAACTCCATTTTTTTAAAAGATATTGCTGAAATAAAATTTAAAGAAAAAGATGTGACTACATACGCCAGAGAAAATGGAGAATCTGTTGTTATGTTGGATGTTAAAAAAAGATCTGGTCAAAATACTATTGATGCTGCTGAAAAAATTCACACTATTGTAAAACAAAATATAAAAAATGTTTTCCCCAAAAACTTGAAAGTTTCCATAACAAACGACCAATCTGAATTAACTGAAAATCAAGTTATTGATTTGGTTAATAGTATAATTTTTGGGGTGGTTTTAGTTGTTATTGTATTGCTTTTCTTTTTGGGTTTTAAAAATGCTCTTTTTGTTGGAATAGCAATTCCTATGTCAATGTTTATGTCTATCGCCATTTTAAGTGCCATGGGAAATACATTAAATACCATGATACTTTTTGGTTTGATCCTTGGTTTAGGAATGTTAGTTGACAATGGAATTGTTGTTGTCGAAAATGTTTATAGGCTGATGGAAAAAGAAGGAATGAACAGAATTGATGCTACCAAAAAGGGGATTTCAGAAATAGCTTTTCCTATAATAATATCAACAGCTACTACTGTAGCTGCGTTTATACCACTTGGACTGTGGCCTGGAAGAATTGGAAAATTTATGATCTTTTTTCCAATCACACTTTCTGTTGTTCTTTGTTCTTCACTAATTGTTGCTATCTTTTTTAATTCTGTACTTGTATCTAAAATGATGACGATAGAAGATACTAATATGCCAATAAAAAGAATAATTAGACTCACGACTGTTCTGGGAATTTTTGGAATTTTGTTTTTAATTTTAGGTTTTACTGTTGAAAATGTGGAATCTGCTGGGTTTTATAGATTTTTGGGGTCTCTTCAAATATTTATTTCTATTAATTTTTGGATTTATAGGATTGTTCTACGAAAATTAGCCAATAACTTCCAAGCTAAATTTCTTCCAATCCTAGATAATAATTACGAAAAATTACTTAAAACAATTTTAGTTGGTAAAAGACCATACTTAATTATACTTTCAACCTTTATAAGTTTAATAATAGCTTTCATGAGCTTTGGTAAATCTATTGAAAGTCAAAGGACAAGTATTGAATTTTTCCCAGATGAAGACCCACGACAAATTATAGTATATGTTGAATATCCTGAGGGAACAGATATTTCTAAAACCAATAAAATTGCAAAACTTATTGAATCGGACATTAATTCAATTATTTACTCCAAAAAATATTATGATAACTCGGGATATAATTTTATGATTCAAAATAATATTTCTCAAGTTGGGGAAGGTTCAGAAAATCCTGAAAAAGAATTAGGAGCGCTCTCTGAAATGCCAAATAGAGCTAAAATCACCACCTCTTTCAGAGATTTTAAATATCGTAAAGGTTTTAGTTCTAGAGAAGTGAGAAAAGAAATTCAACAAATATTAAAAGATAAATATCCTGGGGTTTCAATTGCTGTTGAAAAAAATCAATCCGGTCCGCCTGTAGGGTATCCAATAAATATTGAAATTACCGGTGAGGATTACACTACTTTAATTGAAAAAGCTGAAAAAATAACTGAATTTATTAATACTAGAAATATCCCTGGAATTGAAGAATTAAAAATAGATGTTAATAAATCAAGGATAATAAATTTAGTCAATATAGATAGAGAAAAGGCCGGTGAATTAGGGCTTAGTGTTGGGCAGGTTGGACAACAATTAAGAGCTGCCTTATTTGGAACTAAAGCTGGTATTTATAAAGAAAAGGGTGAAGATTACGATATTAATATTAGATTTAATAAGGATATCAGGTATTCTGAAAACGTATTGTTTGATCAAAATTTAACTTTCAAAGATCCTTCAAATGGTATGGTCAAAGAAATTCCTATTTCAAGTGTCACCAGTAACTCCAGAGCAACTACTTTTAGTGAAATTAAACACAAAGATTTCAAAAGAATTGTTACAATTTATTCAGGCCTGTCCTCTGGCTATGTTGATGCTGGTGCTGTAGTAAATCAAATTGTCAATGAAATGAAAAGCTTTAATGAAGATATTAGTATGATTAATGTCGACTATACCGGCCAAATTGAAGAGCAAAATAAAAATCAAGATTTTTTACTAAAAGCCTTTCTAACTGGTTTATTATTAATTTTCTTATTATTAATTCTTCAGTTTAATTCAATTAGTAAGCCTACAATTATCATGATTGCAATAATTTTAAGTCTAATCGGTGTTTTTGGCTACTTGGCAATTACAGGAAATTCATTTGTAATTATGATGACTATGATGGGAATCATTGCTCTTTCTGGAATTGTTGTTAATAATGGTGTTGTTCTTTTAGATTATTCTGAAATTTTATTAAACAGAAAAAAATTAGACCACTCTAACAAGAATAAAAAATTAATTCAACTTAAATACGAATCAATAGTTGAGTCCTGTAAATCTAGGTTACGACCTGTTTTACTTACAGCAATTACTACAATTGGTGGTCTTGTCCCACTTGCAGCTGGCTTTAATATTAATTTCTACACTCTATTTAGTGATTTTAATCCAAATATTTACTGGGGAGGGGATAATTTTGTTTTTTGGGGGCCATTAGCAACCACTGTAATATCAGGTCTAGTAGTAGCAACATTTCTAACTTTATTTGTTGTCCCCTCTCTGTTTATAATGATTGAAAAATTTAAATTGTGGATTGGTTTAAGATATAGGTAATATCTTCTTAAATTTACATTATATTAAATTGGCATGTACAGAACTCATAACTGTGGTGAATTAAGAATATCAGACTCTGAAAAGGAAGTAAGTTTATGCGGATGGGTACATAAACCAAGAGACAAGGGATTTATGGTTTGGGTTGATTTAAGAGACAGGTATGGAATTACACAACTAATTTTCGACGAACAAAGAAGCACAAAAAAACTTTTAGAAAAAGCTAAAGGGTTGGGCAGGGAGTTCGTAATTAAAATAAGTGGTAAGGTAATCGAAAGGAGTTCTAAAAATCCTAATATTCCAACAGGTGATATTGAAATTCTCGTGTCTGATTTAGAGATTTTAAATAAATCCCAAACGCCTCCTTTTACCATTGAAAATAATACTGATGGTGGCGAAGAATTAAGAATGAAATATAGATATCTTGATATTCGAAGAAGTCCAATAAAAGAAAAACTAATATTTAGACATAAAGTAAGTTCAGAAATAAGAAAATATTTAACGAAGTTAAATTTTATTGATGTGGAAACTCCATATCTAATTAAATCAACTCCTGAGGGTGCTAGAGATTTTGTTGTTCCATCTAGAATGAATCAGGGTGAGTTTTATGCACTTCCTCAATCTCCCCAGACTTTTAAACAACTTTTGATGGTTGGTGGCATTGATAGATATTTTCAAATTGTTAAATGTTTTAGAGATGAAGATTTAAGAGCTGATAGACAACCAGAATTTACTCAAATTGATTGTGAAATGTCCTTTGTTAATCAAGAGGAAGTATTAAAAACATTTGAGGGGTTGGTTAAACATCTTTTAAGCGCAATTAAAAAAGTGTCTATTGAAAAATTTCCAAGAATTACCTATATGGAGGCCATGTCTAAATATGGTTGTGACAAACCTGATATTAGGTTTGGAATGGAGCTTGGTGAATTGAACGATGTTTCTAAACATAAAGACTTTACTGTGTTTAATACTGCCGAACTAATAATTGGAATAGCTGTTCCTAATGGTAATAGTTTTACTAGGAAAGAAATTGACAATTATACAAGTTGGGTTAGAAGACCACAAATTGGAGCTTTAGGAATGGTGTATGTTAGGTGTAATGATGATGGAAGTTTTAAATCATCCGTCGATAAATTTTACAATCAGGAAGATTTAAGTAATTGGGCTAAAATAACAAATGCTAAAAATGGAGATTTAATTTTAATTCTTTCTGGTAAAAAACATGAAGTTAGAGCTCAAATGAGTGCTTTAAGATTGGAAATCGCTGAAAATATTAATTTAAGAAATCCTGAAGAATTTGCTCCTCTTTGGGTCACAGATTTTCCTCTGTTAGAATGGGACGAAGAGAGTAAAAAATATCATGCCATGCATCATCCTTTTACATCTCCAAAAATTGAGGATATTAAGCTTCTTGAAACTAATCCAAAAGAGGTAAAGGCTAATGCTTACGATTTAGTTCTTAACGGAAATGAAATTGGTGGTGGATCAATCAGAATTCATGATAAAAACATTCAATCACTGATGTTTAAATATTTAGGTTTTTCAAAAGAAGAGTCTGAAAGTCAATTTGGATTTTTGATGAATGCTTTTGAATATGGTGCTCCACCACATGGAGGAATAGCATTAGGGCTTGACAGATTAGTTGCGATTCTTGACGGGAGTGAATCAATAAAAGATTACATAGCTTTTCCAAAAAATAATAGTGGAAAAGATATAATGATTGATGCCCCATCAGCTCTAAATAAAGAACAATTAGAGGAGCTTTGCTTAGCTTTAAAAGAGCAGTCAGAATAATAATTAAATGAAAAAAATTATTACTTTTCTTTTCTTTTCAACTTTAATAAGTGTTTGCGTAGGCTTTTATCATAAGTCCACAAATGAAATACTTGGTAATAAAATTATTGGATTCAGTATGTTGTTTTTTGTATTCGTATTTATGCCAATTTTTATATATAATAGCTGGAAAGGAAAAAAATTATCCGACTATACATTTAGTAATGAAAATATTCAAAAAATGAAGTCAAAATCTTCAAAATCAATTAAGTAAACTCCCAAACTTATATACAAATAATTATTTTTTATTTATAATTACTACATTTGTAACTTAATCAATATATTATAAATGACTGGTACAGTAAAATTTTTTAATGGAGCCAAAGGTTATGGTTTTATTACTAACGACGAAACGAGCGAAGATATTTTCGTTCATGTTACTTCTTTAGAAGGTGTTAAACTGAACGAAGGAGACAAAGTAGAATATTCAGAAGAAGATGGAAGAAAAGGTAGAGTAGCAACAGATGTGAAACTAATTGAAGAATAGTATTTTATTTTAATAACTCATAAAACCCTCAGTCTACTGGGGGTTTTTTATTTTAATTTTCTTTTTTCCTTAAAAAAATCTTCAATCAACTCTTTGGACTCAGATGCCATAACACCATATATTATTTTTGTTTTTGGATGTGTTTTAGTTCCCATAACTCTAAATCCCCTATGAGAGTCACTTGCGCCAATGACAATTTTTGATATTTGAGACCAGTATAAAGCACCTGCACACATTTGACAGGGTTCAAGAGTAACATACAAAGTACAATCTTTTAAATATTTCCCTCCAATATAATTAGCCGCACTTGTAATAGCTTGCATTTCGGCATGGGCAGTCACGTCGTTCAATGTTTCTGTTAAATTATGTGCCCTCGCTATTATTTGGTTGTCACTAACTATTACTGCTCCAACAGGAACTTCATTTTTTTGAAGAGCAATTTTTGCTTCCTCAATTGCTCTTCTCATAAAATAATTATCATCGTAAAGAATCATAACTAATTCATTTTTTTATACCACTCTAAAGCTTTTCCATCTGTTAAACTTGCAATAAAACAACTTATATCTAAAAGCTGATCATACAACTCTCCATCTTTGAGTAGGTAAGACTTTGGTATACAAGCAAGAGCAAGTTCATCAAAGGCACTCAAGCAGTTGTTTTGATTATTGACAGCAGCTTTAACAAATACTTCCAAAAGGTGGTGAATTACCTGATATCCTTTTAATTCTTTTTCAATTACCTCATTAGAATTATAAACTTTCCTTACACTAATGTCAATAATATCTTTCATTTGTGCTTTAAAAACACTTTCTGATAGTAAGGTTTTTGTAAACTGTCCATTTAAAATTTTCTCTTCATTTGCTAAAAATATTTTGACAGTATCATTTATTAAAGTATTTACTGAAAGTGCTCTTAAGTAGGCTACTCTATCTGTCTTGTGTTTTAAAGAATTATACTTTTTAGTATCAATACTGTCCTTAACTAATCTAATTAAAAACTCCAGAGCATATTCTTCAGAGATCCAACCAAGATTAATTCCA
>CALKEO010000042.1 GCA_938088195.1 uncultured Flavobacteriaceae bacterium
TATTGGTGGAAAACCTCCCTTTTACAATAAAATAAGCAAGACACTAATTTTAAAAGAACGGCCTAAAATTTTTATTTGTGGCCACTCACACATTTTAAAAATAGAATATGACAAAACCAATCGTGTTTTGTTCCTGAATCCAGGTGCTGCTGGTAGACATGGTTTTCATAATAAAAGAACTATGATCAGATTTGAAATAAATGAAACTAATATTGAAAATATGGAAGTAATTGAACTTGGAAATCGGTCAAAGCTACCTCAATCTATTTGATGAACTAATTATAGCCTGATCTTTTTTTATGGAAGTAATCGACATGAAAATTAAAAAAAAAGAAACTAAAAAATATATCAAAGCTGGATCAGTAATTGACTTTTCAAAAGATCTCTCATCAAATAAATTTAATAAACCAAAAATTAATGAAAGGAATAAGACTCTTAAAAAGTTAATTTGAATCTTTGGTTTATTAAACAAGAATATGATAACCAACAAAAGAATACAAAAAACTTCAGAAAAGAAATAGTCATTGATATAGGGTCTAAAAAACCCAAAATGTGATTCAGGTAAAGACATCTCAGGATTACTATCAATACTAATTACAATAAAGATGTTAACTAGTATTAATAATAGCATATAAAGGGTTTGAATTCTTTGTATCATAATTTATTTTTAAACATAAAATTATGTATTTAAATTGATTTAATAATTAATTGTATATTTACATTGATTTAATAATCATTCCCACAATTTTAAGTATCAAATTACATTCCATACAATATTAATATAAACAATATAAATGTTTGAAATATCCGCTCTAAAAGAAAAAAAGATTTCTGAGCTACAAGAAATAGCAACCAAATTAGGAATCAAAAAAATTACAACTTTAAAAAAAATGGATCTAGCATATAAGATAATTGATCATTATGCAGCCAATCCTAAAGTTAATGAAGAAAAAGCTCCTGAAAAAGTTGAAAAAGAATTAAAAAACACTGATAAAAAACCCAGTGAAAACTCTGAAAAAATGGACACCTCCAGTGAGGTTAAAACTGAAAAATCAGTCTCGAACAGTCATAAACAAAAAGCAAATCATTTTGTGAAAAAAGAAAAAAATCACAATAAAGACGTTAGAAACAGGTACAAAGAACCTGACTTTGAATTTGATGGTATTATTGAAAGTGAGGGAGTCCTTGATATCATGCAAGAAGGTTATGGTTTTTTAAGATCATCAGATTATAATTATTTAACCTCACCAGATGATATTTATGTGTCACAATCTCAAGTCCGATTATTCGGCTTAAAAACTGGAGATACAGTACTTGGTCACGTAAGACCACCAAAAGAAGGTGAAAAATATTTTCCATTAATTAAAGTTTCAAAAATAAATGGATTAAGTCCCAATGTTGTAAGAGATAGAGTTTCTTTTGAACACTTAACTCCTTTATTTCCTGATGAAAAATTTAATCTTGCTGATAAAAGTAATACTATTTCAACAAGAATTATGGACCTTTTCTCACCAATAGGAAAAGGACAAAGGGGAATGATAGTGTCGCAGCCTAAGACAGGTAAAACAATGTTATTAAAAGATGTTGCTAATGCAATTGCAGCGAATCATCCTGAAGTTTATCAAATTATTTTACTTATTGATGAACGACCAGAGGAGGTAACTGATATGCAAAGAAATGTAAAGGGGGAGGTTGTTGCCTCTACTTTTGATGAACCTGCTGATAGACATGTTAAAGTAGCCAACATTGTTTTGGAAAAAGCTAAAAGACTGGTTGAATGTGGTCATGATGTAGTTATTTTACTTGACTCCATTACCAGGCTTGCTAGGGCTTACAACACGGTACAACCGGCTTCTGGAAAAATATTAAGTGGAGGTGTTGATGCAAATGCGCTTCACAAACCAAAAAGATTCTTTGGAGCTGCTAGAAATATTGAAGGTGGTGGATCATTATCAATAATCGCTACTGCACTTACTGAGACAGGTTCTAAAATGGATGAGGTAATTTTTGAAGAATTTAAAGGAACTGGTAATATGGAACTTCAGCTAGATCGAAGAATTTCCAACAGAAGAATTTACCCGGCAATAGATTTAGTATCTTCAGGAACAAGGCGAGATGATCTTCTTTTGGACGAAAATACCATCCAAAGAATGTGGATAATGAGGAAGTATCTTGCAGATATGAATCCTGTAGAAGCTATGGAATTTATAAATGATAGGGTGAAGAAATCTCTCAATAATGAGGAATTTCTAATTTCGATGAACTCTTAATAGTTTATAAAACTATAGAGCAGCCACATGTTTCGAAAGCTTTGATTTTAGATTAGCTGATTTGTTTGAATGAATAATATTATTCTTAACCAGCTTATCCAACATAGAAACAACCGCTGGAAATAATTTCGCAGCAGCTTTCTTTGTTTTCAAATCTTTAAGCTTTTTAATTGCGTTTCTAGTAGCTTTATGCTGCAACTTATTTCTAAGCCTAACAGATTCATTTCTCCTAATTCTTTTTAACGCAGATTTATGATTAGCCATATTTATAATTTAGTAGCCCGTAGGGGAATCGAACCCCTCTTACCAGGATGAAAACCTGGCGTCCTAGCCGATAGACGAACGGGCCAAATTTAAAACGATTGCAAATGTAATTCAAAGCTTACAAACTTGCAACATATTAATGATCCTTTTAATTTTTATAAAAATCAATAAGCTTTTGCAAATAACACTCTCTGATTAGAGGGTTTTTTTGAATAAATACAGGAACCTTTTTCTGTTGCACCATCAATTGGAATCAATCGTATAGTTGCTTTTGTTTCTCTTTTAATTAGTTCCTCTGTTTCTTTGGTCCCATCCCAATGTGCTGAAACAAAACCACCTTTTGTATTAATAAGATCTTTAAACTCTTCAAAATTATTGGCTTCTCTTGTATTTAAATTTGTAAAATTTTTAGCTTTTTCAAATAAGTTGGTTTGAATATCTTCAACCAAAAAATCAACTTTGGAGAAAACCTCATCGATATTAATTGTTTCTTTTTCCATCTTATCTCTTCTGAAAATTTCCAAACTAGAGTTTTCAATATCATTAGGGCCAACAACAATTCTAATTGGAACACCCTTGATTTCATGTTCATTAAACTTAAAACCTGGTTTAAAAGTATCTCTTTTGTCAAATAGAACACTTATTCCTTTAGATTGTAAGTTTTTTATTACCGGTTTTATGTAGGAACTTACTTTATTGAAATCTTCATCTGATTTAAAAATTGGAATAATAACTACCTGAATAGGTGCGAGTCTTGGTGGAAGAACAAGCCCATTATCATCGCTATGAGTCATTATTAATGCACCCATTAATCTTGTAGAAACCCCCCAGGAAGTCGCCCAAACATAATCTAAATCACCATTTTTATTGGTGTATTTAACATCAAAAGCTTTAGCGAAATTTTGACCCAAAAAGTGAGAAGTTCCAGCTTGAAGGGCTTTTCCATCTTGCATTAAAGCTTCAATACAATAAGTTTCTAAAGCACCAGCAAATCTTTCAGATTCAGATTTTATTCCCTTAATTACTGGGATACCCATATACTCCTCAGCAAAGATTGCATAAACATCATTCATTTGAATTGCCTCATCTATTGCTTCTTGTTTAGTTTGGTGGGCGGTATGACCTTCTTGCCATAAAAACTCTGCAGTTCTTAAAAAAAGACGCGTTCTCATTTCCCAACGAACTACATTGGCCCATTGATTTATTAAAATTGGTAAATCTCTGTATGATTGAATCCAGTTTTTATAAGTATTCCAGATTATTGCTTCGCTTGTGGGTCTCACAATTAATTCTTCTTCTAATTTAGCTTTTGGATCAACAATTAATTTTCCAGGATTTTCTTCATCATTTTTTAATCTATAATGAGTGACTACTGCACATTCTTTGGCAAATCCCTCAGCATTTTTTTCCTCTGCTTCAAATAGACTTTTTGGAACAAACAAAGGAAAATAAGCGTTTTGATGACCAGTATCTTTAAACATTTGATCAAGTTGTTTTTGCATTTTTTCCCATATAGCATAACCATACGGTTTAATAACCATACAACCTCTAACAGATGAATTTTCAGCCAAATCAGCTTTTACAACTAATTCATTATACCATTTTGAATAATCCTCAGCTCGCTTAGTTAGTTTTTTTCCCATGAATTGTTTTTGGCATAATAATTGTTTATTTATATTGTGAAAGCTAAATTAACTATTTTAATTTTTTTAACAACAAAATATTATCATGATAAGTCACACATTTAATTTATTCAAAAATATAAATTACCTTTTACTCATTATTTTTAGCTTATTGTGTTTGAGTTGTGGGTCATTTAGTTCCAGTGGCTATGTGTCTTCAGATGGTATATATGGAACTAAAAACTCTGTTAAAAGCAATAACAATAGTTCTTATTACAAAAATTACTTCGAACAAAAGGCTGATGAATATGGTTTAAATACCGACTCCAATGATAGCGTCATAACAGATACCAGTACCTACACATCAAAGGCAAATAATACTAATTTATCATATAATAATAGCTATGGATCTTGGGGTGACAATCCTAGTTCAATAAATATTATTTATCAAAATAATTCATATTATGATTCGTTTTGGGGCAATTATTATCAACCATATTACATGGGTTCATGGTATAATTACTCTCACTACAGTCCTTTTCATAGCTGGGGATCCCCCTATGAAATGTACAGAGGATATGGTTACTGGGATTACATGTATAGACCATGGGGGTATGGAGGTTATTGGGGATACAATAATTATTGGAGATATGGTAGTTTCAACAATAATTTTTACCAAAGATTAAATAGTAATAACATTGCTTTCATGAACGGAAGAAGAGGATCATATTCAAATTCTAGTTCATCGTTAAGCTTAGCAAAATCTAGCTCTAATATTCCATCAAATTCGTCTAGATCAATTACTAATTATAATGTTGGAAGAAACGAACCAAAGGGATTAAATGATGAGGCAATAAAAAATAGAAATATTAACAGAATTTATTATAATTTGAAAAATTCTACATTAAATAGTTCTGTTCCGTCAAGAAATTATCAAAATCCTGGTAATATCAGCACTGCTAATAATGGAAAAAGCAGTATTAGTAACGAGTCTAGACCATATACAAGACCATCAAAAAGACCGTCTGATGGTAAGTCCCCAAATTTTCAATTAAGTACTTATAAAAACTCAACTAGGTCCTATAATAATTCTAAATCCAATACAATAAATAACAGTTCACAATCAAGCTCATCTAATAGATCTTACAATATTTCAAGATCTAATAATTCATCTTACAGTTCATCTTCTTCATCCAGCAGATCTTCATACAGCCCTCCCTCAACGAGTAGTAGTAGATCTTCAATCTCAAGAAGTTCTTCATCTAAAAGTAGTGGATCATCAAGAGGACCGAGATAACAGTTATATATGCTTAAAAAAACCTTATTACTTATTTTGTTTTCCTTTACAGTTCAGTCTCAAAATTTAAGTGAAATTTTAAATCTAACGACTGATATTCCTAATGGAACTGCAAGATTTGAATCAATGGGTGGTGCTTTTGGAGCATTGGGAGGGGATCTTTCAGCAATTAATACCAATCCTGCTGGAAGTGCAGTTTTTATTGATAATCAGTACGGCTTTACTCTTTCCAGCGAAAAGAAAGAAAACAAAACCATATTTTTTAATAGTTCTGTTGATGAAAATGACAATAAGTTTTCGTTCAATCAGGGTGGAGCTGTTTGGATATTAAAAAACTCTGGTGGTGGGAATATTAATAAAATATCCTTTGGTTTTAATGCCCAAACTAATAATTCTTACAAAAATAATTTTGAAATAAGTGGAAGGAATACTAAAAATTCAATTGATACTTTTTTTCTAAACAATTCTGTAGGATTAAACGTTTCTGATTTAAGTGTTGGTTCAAATGAAAGTATTTCAGGGGTTTATAGATATTTAGGAGAAAATTATGGCTACTCAGCGCAACAAGCATTTTTGGCTTACCAATCTTATCTTATAAATTATGATGAAATTTCCAAGAGTTTTATTTCACTTGCAAATTATGAAAACGGAGTTGACCAACGATACATTAGCGAAACTAAGGGAGTTAATACTAAATACAATATTAATATTGGAATACAGTTCAAAGAAAATTTTTATTTTGGAATGAATATTAATACACACGATTTATATATTCAAAACTGGACAGGCCATAATGAAACTAATTTTTCAGAAAATTCTGCAATAACCAAGATTAACTTTGAAAATCAAATAACTACACAAGGTGAGGGTCTATCTTTACAATTTGGTGGGATTGCTAAATTAAAATCTTTTAGATTTGGAATTTCTTATCAATCGCCAACATGGTATACACTTCGTGATGAAACTTGGCAATCTATTGATGTAAAATCTATTGATCTTGATGGTATAACCTACCAAGATATAGTTAATCCTAATGTTCTAAATATATATCCAGATTATAAAATAAACACCCCATCTTCTCTTACAACAAGCGCAGCAGTTGTAATTGGAAAATTTGGTATTTTAAGTATGGATTTAGTAAGCAAGGATTACTCTAAATCTAAATTAAGACCCAAAAGAGATTTCACAAGCATTAACTCGGAAATAAGCTCAAAGCTTACCAACACTATTGATCTAAGAATTGGAGGTGAAATTAGGCTAGAAAAATTAAGTCTTAGAGCCGGTTATACCAAATTAGAAAGTCCATATAAGGATTCACTGACCATGACTGATTCTAATTCAACATCTTTTGGTTTTGGTTATGATTTTGACGGGATACTTTTAAGTTTTTCTCATAAAATATTAAAATCTAATAAAAATCATTCATTATTTGATTCTGGACTTACTGATTCAGCAGAACTAATGACCAAGCATAGTCTTTCTAATATTTCTTTAATTTTTAAATTTTAATTACTGATAAATTAATAGTTAAAATCTATTATTGTATTAACTATTCTTTAATTATCTTTGTTTTACAATTTTTTACTATGAAATATGACAAGTTTTTAGATGATTTAGATTTAATTGATTCAGATCATAAAAAATTTTCAGCTGAAACCCCATTAAGAGAAGATGCATTTGAGATTTCAGACAAAGAAAAAATTTCCATAATTGAAAAAAATGTTAAAGAAATTCTTTTCACTTTGGGAATGGATATGAACGATGACAGTTTAAAGGGAACTCCTAAGAGAGTTGCTAAAGCATATGTTAATGAACTTTTTGGTGGATTAAACCCTGAGAATATGCCAAAGGGCTCAACATTTAATAATAAATACCAATACAGTGAAATGCTCGTTGAAAAAAATATTACAGTTTTTTCTACTTGTGAGCATCATTTATTACCAATTTATGGAAAAGCTCATGTTGCTTATTTCTCAAATAATAATGTTATTGGCCTTTCAAAAATGAACAGAATAGTTGATTATTTTGCTAGAAGACCACAAGTTCAAGAAAGGTTAACAATACAAGTTGTAAAAGCGCTACAAAAAATTCTAAAAACTGATGATGTAGCCTGTGTCATTGATGCTAAACACATGTGTGTAAACTCAAGAGGGATTAGACACATTGACTGTAGTACGGTAACTGGAGAATTTGGTGGTAAATTCAAAGACAAATTAATTAAAAGAGAATTTTTAGATTATATTCGTACTGACAGTTCACTATAATCTACAATGAAATCTGATTTTAATAAAAATTTAAAAATATACAACTCTCTTTCAGGAAAAAAAGAACTTTTTGTTCCAATAAACAAGAAAAAAATTGGCATGTATGTGTGTGGACCAACTGTCTACAATAATGCCCATTTAGGTAATTGTAGAACATTTATTTCATTTGATTTAATCAATAGATATTTAATTCACCTTGGCTTTAAAGTTAGATACGTTAGAAATCTAACTGACGTTGGACATTTAGAAAATGATGATGATGATGGTGAGGATAAGATCTCTAAAAAGGCAAAAGTTGAAAAATTAGAACCGATGGAAATTGTTCAAAAATATTCGATTGATTTTCATAAAGTAATGGAAAGGTTCAATACATTACCGCCAAGCATAGAACCAACAGCAACTGGACATATTATTGAACAAATTGATTGTATTGAACAAATAATTAAATCTGGCTACGCTTATGAAAAAAACGATTCTGTATATTTTGATGTTTTGAAGTTCAATAAAAAAAATAATTATGGTAGATTAAGTGGAAGAAAACTTGAGAATATGATGAACAATTCTCGTTCTCTTGACGGAACTACTGATAAAAAAAATCCCCAAGATTTTGCGCTTTGGAAAAAAGCTGAGGAAAGTCATATTATGTTTTGGAACTCACCATGGGGAAAAGGGTTCCCTGGATGGCACTTAGAATGTACTGCAATGAGTAAAAAATATCTTGGCGATTATTTTGATATTCATGGAGGTGGAATGGATTTAAAATTTCCTCATCACGATTGTGAAATAGCTCAATCGGAAGCATTAAGTAATAAAAATCCCGCTAAATATTGGATGCACACTAATATGCTAACCCTAAACGGTAAAAAAATGTCGAAATCTATTGATAATTTTATTTTACCAAGTGAAATATTTTCAGGAAATAATAAATTTTTTGAGAAACAATTTAGTCCAAACGTAGTTAAGTTTTTTATGTATCAAGCGCATTACAGAAGTGTTCTTGATATTAGTAATGATTCATTGATTGCCTCTGAAAAAGGGCTTAATAAACTTTTTAATGGCCTAAATTTAATTCCAGAATTAGATTGTAACGAAAAACCCTCAGATTTTGATATTGAAAGCTGGATTAATAATTGTTATTTGAAAATGAATGATGATTTTAATACTCCTATGTTAATAGCTGAATTATTTGACTGCTTAAGTTTTATTAATAATGTAAAAAAATCTTCAAAAAACTTAAATATAATTGACAAAGAAAAATTAGAAAGCACTTTTAAAATATTCCTTTTTGATGTTTTAGGTCTGGTAGATAAGCCTGAAAGCAATAATGCTGAAGATAAAATTTCATCGGAACTTATTGGGCTTTTAATTAAATTAAGAAATCAATCAAGAGAAAATAAAGATTTTAAATTATCTGATCAAATTAGGGATGATTTAATGAATATAGGAATTCAATTAAATGATGATAAAAAAGAATCCTACTATAAGAAGATAAAATGAATAAGGTAGTTATATATCCCATACTATTGATTATAAAACTTTATCAAAAAATTATTTCACCCCTTCTTCCTTCAACCTGCCGCTATACACCAACATGCTCTGAATATTCAAAATTATGTCTTATAAAATATGGTGTTATAAAAGGGCTAATACTTTCTTTTAAAAGAATCATAAAATGTAATCCGTGGGGTGGTAAAGGTTTTGATCCAGTACCTTAATTTTATTTATATTTATTTAAACTTTTTATATGACTTTTTTAAAAATTGATTGGGCACCAAACGAAATTTTTTTCTCATTAGGCCCCATTGAAATTCACTGGTATAGTATCATGTTTATAATTGCTTTTTCATTAGGATATTATATTATTAGTAAAATATATATTAATGATAAAAAACCTGTTGAACTCGTAGAACCTTTATTCATATATGTTGTTTTAGGTACACTTATTGGAGCTAGATTAGGTGAAGTGTTTTTTTATAACTGGGAATATTTTCAAAATAATTTAATTGAAATTTTATTACCAATAAAAAAAGATTCCAATAGTTCATTATTGTTTGGAATGATTGATGGATTCAAATTTGTTGGATATAGAGGGCTTGCAAGTCATGGCGCTACTATTGGCATTATTACCTCTATGTTTATTTATAAAAATAAATTTAAATACGACTCTGTTTTATGGATATTTGACAGAATTGTAATTCCAATAGCTGTTGGAGGAATGTTTGTAAGAATAGGAAACTTTTTTAATTCAGAAATAGTAGGCAATTATACAGGAAATAATTTTGGGATTATATTTTCTAATAGAGGAGAAATTTACCCAAGACACCCTGCTCAATTATATGAAGCGTTCGGATATCTTATCTTATTTATTCTTCTTTGGAATTTATATTGGAAATCAAACTTTAAAAATCAAAAAGGGTTTCTTTTTGGTCTTTTTTTAATTTGCTTATTTACAATTCGGGTACTAGTTGAATTTATAAAAGAAAGTCAAGGTGGGTTAGAGGATCAACTAGGAATTCTTTCCACAGGTCAATGGTTGAGTATTCCATTCATTTTAATCGGAATATTTTTAATGATATTTAGTAAAAAAAATATTTAAATTGTTATTTTTTTAAACTTTTTCTCAAGGTGTCAAACATAACTGGAGTTGCTATAAATACTGATGAATAAGTACCTACCATTACTCCAATAATTAGAGCAAACATAAATCCTTGAATCGATTCACCTCCAAAAATAAATATTGCCAATAAAACAACTAGTGTTGTAAATGAAGTATTTAGTGTTCTACTTAAAGTCGAATTAAGTGCTCCATTAACTGTCTTATCAAATTCCCAAGATTTATTAATCAATCTAAATTCTCTAATTCTATCAAAAACTACAACCGTATCATTTAAAGAATAACCAATAACTGTTAAAATAGCAGCAATAAATGCCTGGTTAATCTCCATATTAAATGGCATCCAAGTATATGCTATGGAAAATACTCCTAATACAATTAAAACATCATGAAATACAGCAGCTACAGCACCTAATGAATACTGCCAATCTCTAAACCTCAAAAGGATATATAAAAACACAACTAATAAGGAACCAAAAATTGCAAATACTGAATTTTTCTTAATATCATCCGCTATTGTTGGACCTACCTTTGAGGATGACATTATTCCAACTTGTTTATCATCGGAACCGTTAACAAAATCATCATATGAAATATCCATAGGAAGATACCCATTCAAAGATTCAAACATTTTTTCTTGAATTTCAGTATCGACCTCAGAACCTTCAACATCGACTTTGTAATTTGTAGTAATTTTTAGTTGATTGTCTGAGCCATAGGTTTTAGCTTCTGCATTACCAAAAACTTCAATTAAATTATTTTGAACATCAGCAGGATTGACATTATCATTAAATCTTACAGTGTAGGATCTCCCTCCTACAAAATCAACACCTTGATTTAATCCATTAGTAAAGAGTGAAAAAACACCTATTGATAATAGTGATAAAGAAAGCATATAGGCAACTTTTCTTTTTTCTAGAAAAGTTATAGTTAGGTTCCTAAATAAATTTTTTGTTGATCTAGTAGAAAATTCTAAACTTTTTCCTTTACTAATTCTAGCATCAACTAACATTCTAGTAATAAATATTGCAGTAAATAAAGAAGTGGCTATACCAATTAATAGAGTGGTTGCAAAACCTTTAATTGGGCCAGAACCAAACACAAATAATATTAAAGCTGTCAGTCCAGTTGTTATATTAGCATCTAAAATGGAAGATAGGGCATTACTAAAGCCATCACTGACAGCTTGTTTTTGACCTTTTCCTTTGGATAACTCTTCTCTAATTCTTTCAAAAATAAGAACATTAGCATCAACAGACATACCAATTGTTAATACAATTCCAGCAATTCCAGGCAAAGTTAAAACTGCTCCTAAACCTGCTAAGATTCCAAAAATTAGAACAATATTTAAAACTAATGCAGTATCAGCATATATACCAGCTCTTCCATAGTAAAATGTCATCCATATTAGCACTAGCAATAGTGCTATTGCAAATGAATTAATTCCCCTTTCAATATTTTCTTTTCCAAGAGAGGGACCAACAACCTCAGATTCAATAATTTCTGCTGAAGCAGGCAGTTTACCAGCCCTTAAAACATTAGCTAAATCAATTGCTTCGTTTAAAGTAAATTCTCCTGATATTTCGGATCTTCCACCCGAAATGGCACCTTTCGAAACACCAGGTGCAGAATAAACTATTTCATCTAAAACAATTGCAATATTGCTTTTATCTCTGTAAGCATTTCCTGTCATTTCTTCCCATTTTCTAGCACCTTTTCCATTCATTTGCATAGATACTGCTGGAGAGCCTACCTGATCATAACTTTGAGTAGCATCAACCACAACACTTCCACTTAATGGAGGTTGATTGTCTCTGTTTGATTGAATCGCGTACAAATCAACGATTTTGGAGTTAGCATCAGGTTTACCAAATAAAAATTTAGTAAATCTTTTTTCAGCAGGTAATAGTTGTCTTACTTCAGGAAACGATAAATATTCTTCAATTTTATCTTGATCTTTTTCATAGAATTGTGCTAGTACTGGTCCTCCTTGATATCCAGTACCAACTAAAAAATCAAATAATGGATTTTTTTGAGTTGATATTGAATCATTTGCTTCAACGTCTGCTAATAAATCATCTATTTTTGAAGTTTCTTTCTCTATATCATTTTCGTCATCAACTAAAATATTTTTCAAAACCTCATTAGCTTGAGAAAGAAAGGTCAAAAAAGTATCATTTTTTTCAGTTACCCAAAATTCTAATTGGGCAGTGCTTTGTAATAAGTTTTTTACACGAGCAACATCTTTTGCACCAGGAAGTTCAACACGAATTCTACCAGAATTTCCTAATCTTTGAATATTAGGTTGCGTTACTCCGAACTTATCAATTCTTTTTCTTAGAACTTCAAATGCTGAAACTATTGATTCGTCAATTTTTCTTCTAATAATTGGTTTTACTTCATCATCCGTCATTTCAAAATTTATTTCCTCACTAAGGGATCTATTTGCAAATATGTCTGGTGAAGCTAAGCTGGTATCCCCTTTAATTAAATCAAATGAAGTGAAAAAAGATTCTAAATAAGTATCATCGCTTTGCTTTTGTAATTCATCAGTATCATCAAGAGCTTTATTAAAAACTGGATCCCTAGAATTTTCAGCTAAGCCCTTAAGAATATCTTTTACAGATATTTGTAATGTAACATCAATACCACCTTTTAAATCCAAACCTTTATTAAGTTCCTTGGATTTAGAGTTTGTGTAACCAAAATGGTTTTCTTTTGTAGATTCAGATATAGAATCTAGATAATTGGTGTAAAGTTCTTGTCTTTTTTCTGAAAAATTTGGTTCATTTTCAGTGACTAAATTTATTGAGTATTCTTTAGCATTATCTTCAACGCTAGAGCTTAAGAAAGTGAATGATATTTGATATAGGCTTACCAAGCCAAAACAAAAAGCAAAAAACTTTATGAGTCCATTATTTTGCATAAAATTAAATTTAAGAAAAATTTCTTTTTTAAAAACGAGCAAATATAAGATTTCCTGACAGATAAAGCAATTAATAATAACGCTTAAGAAAAAGGTCTGATAAATTAATTAGATTTAAGTGCAAGGTTCATTCTTCTAACTGCTTCGGCACTTTGACTGAATTTCATCATTTCATCATCATTTAAATCCAAATTAATGATTTTTTCACAACCATTTTTTCCAATAACACAAGGAACTCCAATACAAATGTCATCTTGATTGTATTCACCATCTAGATATACAGAACAAGGAATGATTCGCTTTTGATCATTTAGTATTGAACTTACTAAATAAGCAACTGATGCGCCTGGTGCATACCAAGCTGATGTTCCTAATAACTTTGTTAAAGTTGCTCCGCCGACCATTGTGTCTTGAGCAACTTTATCTAACTTTTCTTTTGATATTAGAGTTGAGATAGGAATACCATTATAACATGCAAATCTTGTCAAAGGTATCATAGTTGTATCTCCATGTCCTCCTATAACCATTCCGTGAATATCATTTGCTGGTCTTTCTAGCGATAAAGACAAGTAAGTCTTGAACCTTGAACTATCTAAAGCTCCTCCCATTCCAATAACTCTGTTTTTTGGTAAACCAGTTGAATTTAAAGTCAAATAAGTCATGGTATCCATAGGATTTGACACGACTACAATTATAGTATCACTTGAATATTTTAAAATATTTTGCGAGACTTCTTTTACAATTCCTGCATTAATACCTATTAATTCCTCTCTGGTCATTCCAGGTTTTCTTGGAATTCCAGATGTAATTACAACTACATCACTATTCGCGGTAATAGAATAATCTTCCGTGGTTCCAACTATTTTGGTGCCAAAACCTAATGTAGTTGCAGTTTGCATCATATCCAATGCTTTTCCCTCAGCAAATCCTACTTTTATATCCAAAAGAACCACTTCACTAGCAATTGACTGCGAAGCAATTACATCAGCGCAAGTTGAACCTACATTTCCAGCTCCTACTATTGTTACCTTCATATATTATATTGATTTTTATTAAACATCTATGTTTGCATAAGTTGCATTTTTCTCAATAAATTCCCTTCTTGGCGGAACCTCATCTCCCATTAGCATTGTAAAAACACGATCTGCTTCAACAGCATTATCAATAGTAACCTTTCTAAAAGTTCTAAATTCAGGGTTCATGGTTGTATCCCACAGCTGAATTGCATTCATTTCCCCTAAACCTTTGTACCTTTGAATAGATGCGCCTTGTCCAAATTCCTCGATAAACTTATCACGTTCTTCATCATTCCAGGCGTATTGTTTTTTTGCTCCTCTTTTAACCAAATATAGTGGAGGAGTTGCTATATATATATTTCCATTAACAATCAATTCTTTCATATATCTAAAAAAGAAAGTTAAAATTAGGGTAGCTATGTGACTTCCATCGACATCGGCATCACACATAATCACCACTTTATGGTATCTTAATTTTTCTAAATTTAAAGCTTTACTGTCCTCTTCGGTTCCAATTGTAACTCCTAAAGCTGTATAAATATTTATAATTTCTTGATTTTCAAAAACTTTATGCTGCATAGCTTTTTCAACATTAAGAATTTTCCCTCTCAATGGTAAAATGGCTTGAAAATTTCTGTCTCTACCTTGCTTGGCTGTTCCACCAGCTGAGTCACCCTCAACTAAAAAAACTTCACAGAGTTCTGGATTTTGTTCTGAACAATCCGATAATTTTCCGGGTAAGCCTCCCCCACTCATGACTGTTTTTCGCTGAACCATTTCTCTAGCTTTTCTTGCAGCGTGTCTGGCTTGAGCTGCCAATATCACTTTATCAACAATGATTTTAGCATCATTAGGGTTTTCTTCTAAATAATTTTCAAGCATTTCCGAAACCGACTGAGAAACTGCTGAATTAACTTCTCTGTTTCCAAGTTTTGTTTTAGTTTGGCCCTCAAACTGGGGTTCAGCAACTTTAACAGAAACTATAGCGGTAAGACCTTCCCTAAAATCATCCCCAGCTATATCAAACTTTAACTTATCTAGCATTCCAGATGAATCAGCGTATTTTTTTAAAGTTGAGGTTAAACCTCTTCTAAAACCTGCTAAATGTGTTCCACCCTCGTGAGTATTTATATTGTTTACATATGAATGTAAATTTTCAGAAAATGAGGTGTTATAAATCATAGCTACTTCAACAGGGATATTATTTTTTTCTCCCTCCATTGAAATAACATCAGAAGTTAACGGCTCTCTGTTTTCATCTAGAAAACGAATAAACTCCTTTAAACCTTCCTCAGACTTGAAAACTTCTGAAATAAATTTACCATCGACTTGAGATCTTTTGTCAGTAATCGATAAGGTTATTCCTTTATTTAAAAAAGATAATTCTCTTAATCTGTTAGATAAGGTTTCATAACTGTATTCCTGAACCTCTTTAAAGATAGATTTATCAGGCTTAAAAGTTACCTCAGTTCCATTTTTATCAGATTTACCATCTGTTTTTACTGGGTATAGTGATTTACCTTTTTCATATTCTTGAATCCATATTTTTCCATCTCTATAAACTTTTGCAGTTAAGTGATCAGATAAAGCATTCACAACAGAAACACCAACCCCATGCAATCCCCCGGAAACTTTGTAAGAATCTTTATCAAATTTTCCTCCAGCTCCAATTTTGGTCATGACAACTTCAAGAGCAGAAACACCCTCTTTTTTATGAATACCCACGGGGATTCCTCTTCCATCATCCAAGACTGTAACAGAGTTATCCTCATTGATAAAAACATTTATTTCATTGCAATGTCCAGCCATTGCTTCATCAATTGAATTATCAACAACTTCATAAACTAAATGATGTAATCCTCTAACTCCAACATCACCAATATACATTGATGGACGCATTCTAACATGCTCCATTCCTTCTAATGCCTGAATACTATCAGCGGAATACTGATTCTTATTAATTTCTTCGCTCATTATATGATTTTTGGTTAAATAAAATTAGTTATCCAAATATAAGAAAAATAGGACTCTGATTAACCATTTTAACAGAGAAGAATGCCCCTAAGTTATCAACAATTTTTGTGTAAAAAAATTAAGTGTTTTTATACGAATCTAAATGAACATTAGAAACTGATCTTCCTGAAGGATCATTCATGTTTTTGAAAGATTTATCCCATTCAAGCGCAATTGGAGTGCTGCATGCAACTGAGGGTACAGACGGCACTGTTTTCGCAGCTGTTTCTGAGGGGAAATGAGATTCAAATATCGATCTGTAATAGTATTCTTCTTTTGACATTGGTGTTTGAAAAGGAAAAGTAAATTTTGCATTTTCAAACATATTATCCGAAACTTCTATTTCAACTAATTCTTTTAATTTATCTATCCAATCATAACCTACTCCATCACTGAATTGTTCTTTTTGCCTCCATGCAACTGAGGGAGGTAAATAATTTTCGAAAGATTTTCTTAGTACCCACTTCTCCATCCTTTCTTTTGTAATCATTTTGTCTTTTGGATTAATTCGCATCGCAACATCCATGAATTCTTTGTCCAAAAAAGGAACTCTACCTTCAATGCCCCAAGCTGCTAAAGATTTATTGGCTCTCAAACAATCGTATTGATATAATTTTTCTAATTTTCTAACAGTCTCTTTGTGAAATTCTTTTGGATTTGGTGCTTTATGAAAATATAAATATCCGCCAAAAATTTCATCAGCCCCCTCACCAGACAAAACCATTTTTATTCCCATCGATTTTATCACTCTTGCCATTAGATACATTGGAGTTGAAGCTCTAACAGTTGTGACATCATATGTTTCTAAATGAAAAATAACATCTTTAATAGCATCTAAACCTTCTTGAATTGTAAAAGTCACTTCGTGATGAATTGACCCAATATGATCAGCCACAAGCTTAGCAGCTTGTAAATCTGGAGAACCAACAAGACCAACAGCAAAGGAATGTAGTTGTGGATACCATGCAGCTTTTTTGTCGTCTGATTCAACTCTATTTTTGGAATATTTTTTTGCTAATGCTGAAGTTATTGAAGAATCCAACCCGCCAGATAAAAGAACGCCATAAGGAACATCACTCATTAATTGTCTATGCACAGCTTTTTCTAATGCATTTTGCAACTCCTCAAAATTAGTTTCATTTTTAGAAACTGAACTAAATTCCATCCAATCTCTCTTGTACCATTTGACTGGTTTACTATCATTACTTGCCATGTAGTGACCTGGGGGAAAAATTTCAATTTTATTACAAATTCCTTCAAGTGCTTTTAACTCAGAAGCGACATAAAAAGTTCCAAATTTATCCCACCCAATGTAAAGAGGGATAATACCCATGTGATCTCTTGCTACTAAATATTTATCATTATCTGCATCGTAAAGAACAAATGCAAAAATTCCATTCAAATCATCTAAAAAATTAATTCCCTTTTCTTTGTACAAAGCCAGGATAATTTCACAATCAGAATTAGTCTGAAAATCATATTTTATATTCAACTTGTCCTTCAATATTCTGTGATTATAAATTTCTCCATTTGCAGCTAAAATTAGCTTACCATCAGATGAATAAATAGGTTGGTTTCCTGACTGAGGGTCAACAATAGCCAGACGTTCATGAGCTAATAATACATTATCTCCACAATGAATACCACTCCAATCTGGTCCTCTGTGTCTTACTTTTTTAGACATCTCCAAAACCTTTGGTCTAAGAATTTCAACTTTTTGTTTAATCTCTAGGGCACAAACTATTCCACACATATATTAAAAATTTATACAAATATGATTAAAATATATAAAATTGAAATATAAATATTATAATTAATTACATATTTATTATATTTTATAAAAATTAATTATAGATTATAACATATGTATAAAAAATAATATATTATCATTATAAATTGAAAGATTTAGTAATTTGTAATTTTAAAAAAAATTATAAATAATGAAAAAACCTATAATTGATTTAAAAAAAATCAATATTAGCATTGATAATAAAAACATACTTTCAGATGTTTCATTTTTAATGAGAAATGGGGAATTTATGTATCTAATTGGAAAAACTGGAAGCGGAAAAAGTAGTTTGCTTAAAATTCTGTATGGAGAAATAAAAATTAAAGATGGAACTGGAGAAGTAGCTGGGATGGATATTTTAAATATCAAAGAAAAAAACATACCTTTTTTAAGAAGAAAATTAGGTGTTGTATTTCAAGATTTTAAACTTTTACCTGATCGTTCCATTGAAAAAAATTTAGAGTTTGTATTAAAAGCAACAGACTGGAGTGATAAAAAAAAGATTAGTGACAGGATATCGAAAGTGTTAGAAAAAGTAAAACTATCCGAGACTCTAAAAAAATTTCCACACGAGCTTTCAGGTGGAGAACAACAGAGAATCGCTATTGCCAGAGCTATTTTAAACAATCCTGAGTTAATTTTAGCCGACGAGCCAACTGGAAACCTTGATCCAGCGACAAGTGCTGAAATAATGGAAGTTTTAAAAGATATAAACAACAATGGAACTACTATTTTAATAGCAACTCATGATTATGATATCATATCGAAATTTCCAGCAAAAACTATTAGAATTGAAGATGGAAAATTTTATCAGCTTCAAGAAAAAAAATAATTAAATATTACCTTTTCTCTTTCTTTCGTTTTCGTCAAGATATATTTTTCTTAGTCTTATAGTTTCAGGCGTAACTTCAACGTATTCATCTTTTTGAATATATTCCAAAGCCTCTTCTAATCCAAATTTTATTGGTGGAGCTAACTTAACTTTATCATCACTTCCAGAGGCTCTTACATTTGATAGTTTTTTTGTTTTGGTAACATTAACAACAATATCATCTGCTCTGGTGTTTTCACCAATTACTTGCCCAGTATATATTGAATCTCCGGGATGGACAAAAAACTTTCCTCGATCCTGTAATTTATCTAAAGAGTATGGAATAGCAGTTCCCTGCTCCATTGAAATTAATGACCCTGTTAATCTT
>CALKEO010000043.1 GCA_938088195.1 uncultured Flavobacteriaceae bacterium
TTCTGGAAATAATTCTATAAAAATTACTGAAAAATTATTTAAGAGTAATAAAAACAAACTTTTATCCAATCAAAAATCTCATACTGTTCATCTTGGACATATTATGAAAGGAAATCATGAATTAGACGAAGTATTAATTACATTGTTTAAAGGACCTAACTCTTACACTGGTGAGGATACCATAGAAATATCCTGTCATGGCTCAACTTACATACAGAAAGAAATAATAAATTTATTTATTGATAATGGCATAAGAATCGCAAATCCAGGAGAATTTACTTTAAGAGCTTTTCTCAATGGGAAGATGGATTTAAATCAAGCCGAAGCAGTTGCTGATTTAATCGCTTCTGAAAATGAGGGATCTCATAAACTTGCTATGCAGCAAATGAAAAGTGGGTTTAGTAATGATTTAAAAAAATTGAGGGCTGAGCTATTACATTTTTCATCAATGATTGAATTAGAGTTAGATTTTTCACAAGAAGATGTTGAATTTGCTGAAAGAAATGATTTTAAAAATCTAACAAATAAGATTAAATCAGAATTAAAAATTCTTATAAATTCATTTCAATCAGGAAATGTTCTAAAGAATGGTATTTCAGTGGCAATTGCTGGAAAACCTAACGCAGGAAAATCATCTCTTCTAAATACACTTCTTAATGAAGACAAGGCAATTGTTTCTGATATTCCAGGAACAACAAGAGATAGCATAGAGGATTCATTAATTATTAATGGAATAAATTTTAGATTCATAGATACAGCTGGCCTCAGAGAAACTAATGATGTAATTGAATCTAAAGGAATAGAAAAAACTAAGGAAAAAATTAAAAAAGCAAAAATTCTACTCTATCTATTTGATATTAATGATACTAATATTAATGAAATTAAAAATAGTGTTGATAGTTTTAGGAGAGATGACTTATCAATAATTCTTGTAAGAAACAAAATTGATTTAAAAATTAATAATAAAAATTTACTCAATGATTTAAAAAAATTAGAATTAATTGAAATTTCAGCTACTGAAAAAAAATCTGTTTTAAAACTTAAAGAAAGACTTATTGATGAAGTTAATTTATTAAACCCCTACACAGATGTTATAATCAGTAATTCTAGGCATTATGAAGCATTAAAAAAAGCTTTAAAAGCAATTGAGGAAGTTAATAAAGGATTAAAAGAAAATATTTCTGGTGATTTACTCTCTGTAGACATTAGAAGATCTATTGAGTTTTTGGCTGAGATTACTGGCGAAATAACTAATGACGATGTGCTAGGTAATATATTTGCTAATTTCTGTATTGGAAAATAGACAAAAGCGGACACTACAAAAAGGATTATAGTAAGCACCTCATAATAAACAACAACCAACTACCCCTCTACTTTCATTTACAACTGACTTTAAGTATATTAGAGATATGAAAAAACTAATTTTAATACTAAAGTTTATAAGAACAGGATTAACTATTAGGAATTTATTAATTTCTACTATGGGTGGAATAGCAATGCTTTTTTTGATATTCGTAATTGGATTTTTTATTGGAGGTTTAGATTATTTTGAATGGAATAATGATTTGATATTTCCAATTATAATGGGGGCTGCAGTATCATTAAGTTTATTAGAAAAACCAACAATAACTTGGGAAGAATACTGAAAAAAAAATAAATGAAAAAAATAGATATAATAATTGCAGTTGTATTTTGGATAGTAGCAATAATTTTTATTTTTAATGGAGTGTTTAATTAATGATTTATAATGAAAAAACTATTTATATTAATACTGTTTGTTTCACTTGTTTCTTGTGTCGAAAAAAAAAGCTGTGGAGAAATAGTTCAAAAATACACTGATAATGGAAAATATTATTTTGCAATGAGAGCTATTGGAGGTTCAAGTGGAAATGATGATATTGGAGGTGGTGATGTATTTGGAGATGCTGAAGTGAGTAAAAAAATTTATGAATCGTATAAAGTAGGTGAAGAATATTGTATTGAATAAAAATTATGAAAAATCTATTTCTAATATTACTATTTATTCCAATTGTATTTTCTTGTTCATCTGATGATTTAAATGACGTCAAACCTGTTGATCAAATAGTTGGAAAATGGTACTTCAGTACTTATACTATTGATAATGTTGATACAGATTATGATGAGTGTAAACAAAAAGGATATTTTTTATTTTTAAATAATGGAACAGGACAGGAAATAATACATCATAACAACTCCACATATGGATGTAGATTAGATTCGACAAAGAATTTAAAATGGTCTTTTGATGATAATGAATACGATATAAAAACATTTAGTGAAGGTAGCTATGCTGGAGTTTCTTCATTTGGCATAACATATCAATATTACGGAAAAATTTCAAATGAATTTCTTAAAATCCGCGTTGGATATAATGAAACAATTAATTTAAAAAAATAATAAGTTCCGCTACATCATAAATTAAAACTAACCCCTTCATGAGGTGAAGCAAAAAGCTACATTGTAGTAAATAGTAATCTAATGAGGGGTTTTTACTGAAATTATATACAAATGGCAAAGTTATTTTCATATGGAACGTTACAATTAAAAAAAGTTCAAATAGAGACATTTGGAAAAAATTAAATGGCATTAGAGATTGCCTCAGAGGATACAAGAATAAAGATTTAATCATTAATGATAAAAATATTGTTGAATCCAGTGGATTAGATGTTCATCCTATAATATTTTACACTGGAAATAAAATAGATTGTGTAAATGGTATTTTATTTGATGTTTCCAGTGAAGAATTAAATAAAGCCGATGGTTATGAAGTGAATGAATACAAAAGAGTTAAAGTGAAATTTGAATCAAAAAATAAGGTTGGATATATATTAGCAAACAATAATGTGGGAAAGACTTAAAAAAGCTGGATTTTTTGTTTCTGCAGGTGCTATTATTTTTTTTATATTAAAAATAGTATTTAAAAGTAGTTATTTTGCTAGCTTAATATATCGTTGGTTTGATTGATTCATTTTTGTTTAGTAATTTATTTTCATTCTAAAAGCTCTAAATATTAAGTTTGTTGAAAATTATTAATTATGCCTATTAAACCTAAATGTGGATGTGGAAACACTCAAAACCCTGATGGGTTTTGTGACGGTTCTCACAATAACCAAGTAGATTAGATAAACAGTGTTGAAGCTACAATACTGAAATTCAGTTAAAGTGACTAATTGAAATCCTTACTCTTTATTTATTATCTTTAGAAAGGGTTATTTATTCCTACCCTATGTTAAGATTATCATTTCAATCTAAAACAAAACTACCCAAAATGAAAAAACTAGTAATTCTAGTGCTTTTTGTAACATCGATTTCTTATGGTCAAGAAATAAAAGTCGATAGTTATGATAATGAATTTAAGGATAAGATGGAATGGTTTTCCGAAGCAAAACTTGGTATTTTTATTCATTGGGGAATATATTCAGTCAATGGAATAAGTGAATCTTGGTCTTTTTTTAACGGATATATTTCACACTCAGATTACATGATACAGCTCGATGGTTTTGATGCCAAAAAATATAATCCCCAACAATGGGCGAAGTTAATTAGTGAGAGTGGAGCAAAATATACGGTAATAACATCTAAGCATCATGATGGTTTTGCCCTATGGGATTCAAAATATGGAAACTTAAATTCATTTGTAAGTAGTAAGTCCAAATCAGATTTATTAACACCATTTGTAAATGAAATAAAAAAAACAAATATAAAGTTAGGCTTATACTATTCTCTTCCAGATTGGTCATTCAAAGATTATACTTTTCATACAAAAAAAATAAAAAGGTACAATATAAATGATGATACTAACAGATGGGGGAAATTCTTATCTTATAGAGATAATCAACTTAAAGAGTTAGAAAAAAGATATAAACCAGACCTATGGTGGTTTGATGGTGATTGGGAACATAATGCGAAACAGTGGAAAAGTGAAAACTTAAAACAACAACTTCAAAAAAATAATTCCAATGTAATTTTTAACTCTAGAATTAATGAATTTGGCGACTATGAAACTCCTGAAATTGGAATACCCATATATCGGCCTTTAAGCAAATATTGGGAGTTATGTATGACCATGAATGATTCATGGGGATATCAACCAAATGATGATAATTATAAATCTCCACTTCAAATAATTGATTTATTTGTTGATACATTGAGTAAAGGTGGGAATCTTTTATTAAATATTAGCCCAAAACCTGATGGGACAATTCCTGAAAGACAAAAAACTATTCTAAAAGAATTAGGCAAATGGAATAAAAAACATAGTTCTGCAGTTTATTTAACAAAAAAAGGAATTCCTTATGATCATTTTTATGGTCCATCAACTCTAAGTAAGGATGAAAAAACCTTATACCTGTATGTAAGAGATATTCCAAAAGACAATAAAATTGTTTTAAAAGGAATTTCTAATAAAATTAATAGAGCTTATATTGTAGGAAACGGTACTATATTGAATAGAGAACTATTTTGTAAAGTATATTGGAATAAGTATCCTGGTTTAACATATATTGAAATTCCTAAAACAGCTCTAGATTCATACTACACTGTTATCGCAGTAGAACTTGATGATCCAATTAAATTATACCGCGGGAAAACTGGAGCTATTGAAGCGAATTAATCATTAATTGTTTTTAATTTAAGTATTCAAAATTCACAATTAGTAAATATTTAACTTTGTCTAAGAAATTTATCTTAAAATTTAGATAATTTAATATATTTAAATATGAAAAAAATAATTTTATTACTACTATTTGTTTTTTATTCATGTGGAGGTGATAGCAGTGTTGAAGAACAAGAGCTAGTAGATTTAAATTTATATGAATTTCTTAGAGGAAAGGTATATGTATCTCCGTCAGCAGCATCTAATGATTTTTGGAATGTTGGAACCGAGTTAGACGGAAAAATGTATGTACAATTCTCTAAAAATGGAGACGACTGGGAAGGATGGAAAATATTTTATAAAGCTGATAATAATAATAATAATTGCGAATTAGATTGGGTGTTTGACGATTATTCATATAATTTGGTTAATACAACAAATACCCCTTCAAAATTAAGAATTGATGGGGTTTATGGACAATTTTGGGTTTTCACTAAAACTGCAGGAAATAAAATTGAAATTCTTTATGGTAATGGAGCAGGTTCTGGAAATGAACAATTCAATGGGGAGTCATTAAAATTAGAGTACATGAGTTTATTAGATTTTAACATGTTAAAATGTGAATAATTAAACCTAATTTGTTTAATTAAGAAAATACAAAAGCAGAAATAGACAAAGCGATTAGAAATAACAAAAGACCTATTATTATTTTTTTTGCTTTTTTGTCAGACATGTTGTCTTTATCGTAATGTGACCCATCGCCACCACTATCAAACTCCATTATATTCTTTAAAACAATTATTCATTGTTATTCTCAAAGTTTTTACGCTTGGCTTTCTCAATATCTCTTTTCAAATCCTCATCGTGAGAATCATTAGCGTATTTGATCATATATAAATAGCCAGACAGGTATAACCCACACACAACACAACCCATAATGAACATACCTACATTTTCCATTATTCTCTTTTTTGGTTACGATAATCGCTTCTTCTTTGTCTTAAAGCTACTGAGGCTGATAATATAGAAGGCACCCAAATACCTACAAAAATTCCTTCAAGCTGATTTCCTGTAAACCAAAGGGTAACCGAATATAAAAATGAAAGAAATGCTAATATAATTGGGTAATAAACTCCCCAAAATTTCATAAATTTTTTCATAGTATTATTTATAATAAATTAAAATTAATAATTTTCATTTTATAAATGACAGATAAATATATCATCTTTTTCAATACTGTCATTGCTTTTACTAATTTAATAAAATGTTTAATTCAATCGAACTATAATAGATAAGTTTGGCGATTTAAAAACCATTTAATCTAGTCATAATTAATTTTTGACATAACTGGAATCATTTTGTCTACCCACATCTTATACATTTTTCCACTTGGATGTAAACGGTCACTTGCTATTAAAGTTTTATCAACCAAGGCTCTTCTTGAAATGGCTGTAATATCAAAATATTGTATATTTCTTTTTTCGGATTCATCTTTTATAATTCTATTATAATCGTCAATTTCTTTAGAAATTTTTGATCTATCGAAACCAGCTCCATAGGCACTAGACCCCCAATCAGGTATCGAAATCACAAAAAGTCTTTCCTTTCTGTTGCCAACTAATTTTAAGGATTTTTCTAAGATTTCTATAAATTCAGGTCGAAAATCATTAGAATTTTGTTTTTGGAATTGATTATTTACACCAATTTGAAGAGAAACTAGTCCGTAAGGTGGTTTTAAATTAGAACTATTCATTTCTTCCTTTAATTGGTCTACTCTCCAACCAGTTCTTGCAATTATTTGTAATGTATCAATTGATTTAGTATATGATTTTAATTCATTTAGAAACTGTACTGGCCATCTTTCACTTTTTGAAACAGATTCGCCTATTGTATAACTATCACCAAGAGCTAGAAATTTAGAACTATTAACACCAAAAAAATTTTGCTTAAAAACAGCAGTAACTGTTTTAGTGTTATTAACATTAATTTCAATTGGATTTTCAGAGCCTGTTAAGTCACCCAACCAACTTTCAAATCTCCAACCTGACATTGGAATTGCTGTTAATTCAACAATTGTCCCACTGTTATAATTAGAAGAAATCCCAGATTTAATAACCCTTTCACCAATCGAACCTTCTCCTTCAATGTTTGTAGTTAAAGTATAACTTTTCTTTACAAAATTGGCTATGATAAATTTATCTGAACTCATCACAACACTGGCAGAACTTGATGAACTTGAAATACCCGACCAACCCTCAAAGATATATTCAGTTGATGGAGTGGCAGTAATTATAGCAGTTTCTCCATCTTGGTATTGATATGCGCTGGAAGATACAGTACCTCCCTCAAGAGGGTTAGCTTCAGTTGTAAGAGTATAAATAATCGGATCCTTTGAACAAGATGTAATAATTAAAAAAGATAATAATAAAAGAAACCTTTTCAAATTTTAGATTTTAGTGAAAGCTTGTTTCAAAAATAGACAAATATTTATCTAAAATGTTTGAAAAATATTACTACAAAAGATTATTTTTCGTTAGTACAACATTCTTCTTTACAAGTACAATATTTCAGATTATAAATATGTAAAAACGATAATGAAGTCGCCGCAATGTATGT
The DNA here is from genome assembly GCA_938088195.1 of uncultured Flavobacteriaceae bacterium. Taxonomy (GTDB): domain Bacteria; phylum Bacteroidota; class Bacteroidia; order Flavobacteriales; family Flavobacteriaceae; genus MAG-121220-bin8. The sequence goes on from CALKEO010000043.1 coordinate 7,232, forward strand.
ATAAAATTCGGGGATATGGAAACCTTCTAAACCTTCATTAATTATTAAAAAACTTAACAAAAACCAAAAAGTAAATAATAGAATTTTTACAAATAATTTTGTGGAATTTTTGATCGAGGCAAATACTGCAACTAGGGAGATTAGTATAAATAAATAATTCATTGACTGCCAATAAAATGGAATGTCATGGGCTAATGTAGAAGAATGTGCTTGGGTAATGAATAAAAATGGTGTAGCAAAGCAATGTAGCATACAAAGCGTTGCAGTGAACGCTCCTAAATAGTCAGAATTTTTAATAGCTAACCTCATATACAGTGTGCGAATTTATGATTAATTTTTAATTTAAACAACAAGTATTATAATCTGAGTAAAAGAACTAGAATGTTAAAGTATTTGATAACAACATTTTTAGCAAGACAAATATAATTTACATGTGAAATCGTTTTTTATATTTACAATATGAAAAATTTTTTTTTGATTTTATTGTGTATTCCTATATTTTCTATTGGACAAAATGAGAATACAAAAAATCAATCAAAGAATAAAGAAAATAAATTTTCTTTTCACTCTGATGGCCCATACATTTTCTTTGAAAAAAACAAATTAGTAGAAAAGGGAATAATAAACGGAGAAGTTTATCTTAAAGACTTAGATTTAAACGTGTATGATTCCACATACAATATCCAAAGATCTAATTATAGAAACATAGATAACATAGCTGCACTAAGTGATATACACGGGCAATATGATTTATTGATTGAACTGTTAACTAACAATAAAATAATTAACAATGATTTAAATTGGGATTTTGGAGAAGGGCATTTGGTAATTGTTGGAGATATTTTTGATAGAGGAAGCAAAGTAAATGAAGTGCTTTGGTTAATTTATAAACTTGAAATTCAAGCTAGAAAAATGGGGGGTCGTGTGCATTTTCTTTTAGGAAATCACGATTACATGGTTCTACAAAGAGACCTTAGATACATTAATTCAAGATATAGAATATCATCATATTTACTAGGTATCCCCTACGATGAATTATATAGCAATAAAACGATATTGGGTAGGTGGATTAGATCTAAGTCTACAATTATTAAAATAAATGACATTATTTTTACTCACGGAGGGGTTTCAAATGAATTTTTAACCAATTATGGAACTGATTTGAAAAAAATTAATGATATAATGAGAGAGAAAATTGATATATCTGCAGATAAAATGAAAGATGATGAATACGATTTATATTATGGAATAAAAAGTTTAATCTGGTATAGAGATTATTTCAAAGAATATGGTGAAAATTTAACAAATTCAGACGTTACAAAAATTCTAAAACAATTAAATTCAAAACATATCGTAGTAGGTCATTCATCAAATGAAGAAATAATTGGGCTTTATAACAATAAAATTTTTGGTGTAGACTCCAGTATTAAGCTTGGTAAGTATGGGGAACTTTTATTTGTAATCAGTGACCGATTTTACAGAGGAAAATTAGACGGTCAACTATCTGAAATTAGTAAATAAAGTTGGTGTTTGTCATTTACTCCATGCTTAAAAAAAATTAACAATATATATTTTGACTATGAAAAAATCCATTTTTACATTTTTAATTTTTTTGATTCTTTCCTGCAATAGTAAGGAAGATGAGTCAAACGTACTTGGAGATTGTGTCGTGCCTGCAAAGCCTGATGTTATTTGTACAAAGGACTACAAGCCAGTATGTGCATGTAATGATATAGTTTATTCCAATTCTTGTGAAGCAGAAAAAGCTGGAAATCTAAAATGGAAATCTACAGAAAAAGATAGTGGAGAAACATGTAGCTTTTAAACATCCTTTGTTAAAATAAATTGACTAAATATTTTACAACTATAAAGAAAGAACTTGTTTTTTTGTTAGTGACAGCTTTTGTTATACTTTTTTAATCTCCAATAATTGTATGGCAAGGGTGTTATGAAGCCAGCAAAAAGCATAATTGGTGTTGCCCACCAAGTTATTGTAGCCCCTCCAGTAAGTAAAATATCGGTTACATTCATTGATATTTCCATTCCCAACATGGATATAAAACTCATTCCTAAAGCTGTTTTAAGAGCTGTTTTAATATCCATTTGTTTAATGAGTATTATTGTTTCCAATATAACAGATGTTATTAATCCATTAATGATAGCTAAAATCATTATTTCTAAAGTACTCCATTCATGTTGTATGTTTTGAAAGTATAATATAGTTCCAAAATCTCCAATTGAACAGCCCAATAAACACCATAAAGTATTTACCCTTGCTCTTTTCCAAGTATGTTTACATCTCCAATTAATCATGCTCATAAAGAATTTTTTAAGGAAAGAGAGCAATAATATTTTCTTTGTTAGGTATTGAAAATATTTTTTCTATATAATCCTCATACAGCTTGTGACCCAATGGTAGCTGAGATTTAATTTCTGGGGGGGTGCCTAATGTAAATTCCCCATTTCCTGTCATTCCATTTTCTTTTTTACCGGTAGTTTCATAATAATCCCACTCAGCAAGTATTAACCAATAAGCATATTCTTGAGCTAAAATTCTTTCATAGGCATCATCATTTTTTATGTTATCATAACTTGAAATATCATAAATATTTTTATCCACAGCCTCTCTCATAGCTAAATACAATGGTGATGATGAACTTTTATAATCCCAATCTGAATAAGATAAATACAATCCAACAGCAGTTACCGTATGTAACAGATGTTCTATTACCTCACCTATTTGATCTTCCCCGCCAGAACTCATTTCCCATATGTAGTCTGTTGCGTTATCTCCATATGGTTTTGGAGGTGTTCCACTGTCAAAGTTTGAACCGCTAGCCATTCCATCTACCCCTACCCTTTGATAAACATATTCATCTTTAGAAGTTGATAAATACTTTGATTTCATTGACTGGTCTATTTTAGAATTATCTTTTAACATCTCTCCATAAGCAGCACCAACATTGTTTAAGAATGTACTTGAAACCCCCTTCCTTGCAAAAATTCTAAGATTGTTTGAATCAACATAACTAGGGAAATCATTATTTGTATCAGAAGTTTCCGAGTTTTGATCTTCAGATTCACTGTCACCACAGGAAATCATTACTAAAATCAGTGGAAGTAAAAATATTTTTTTCATATTTAAATATACAGATATTTATAATTCATACAAGTTTATATATTTACTAAAAATTAATAACAAAATTGAATCTACTCATTCTTTATGCTATTTCAACAATAGCTCTTTCTTTTTTATGTTCAATATTAGAAGCTGTTTTATTAAGTATAAATCCCACTTTTTTAAAGATTAAGATAAACGAAGGAAATAAATATGCTGAAAACCTTCAAAAAATGAAAGATAACATAGACGAACCTTTAATCATTATTTTAACTTTAAACACTATTGCTCACACTGTTGGGGCAATTTTAGTTGGTGTTCAAGCAAAAGAGCTCTATTCCTCCATTGATAATAATACTTATGAAATTTTTGGAACATTAATGACTGAGGATTTAATTGTTGGAATAGTTTCAAGTATTATGACTGTTCTTATTTTATTGGTTTCTGAAATAATTCCCAAAACATTAGGTGCTACATATTGGCATAAATTAGTGAGATTTACTTCGATTTTTTTAAATTCTATTATTCCCTTATTTAAATATTCTGGTGTTTTATTTGTATTACAATTTTTCACAAAACTTATTAGTAAATCCAATAAAAATAATGTCTTTTCAAGGGAGGATTTTTCTACAATGGCAGAAATTGCTGAAGAGGAAGGTGTAATTGAAGAAAGTGAGTCTGATATTATTAAAAATATGGTGAAATTTAAGGATGTTAAGATTAGAAATATTATGACACCTTTTTCAGTAATGAAAACAGCTTCTGAAGATCAATCTATTAAAGATTTTTATGATAAAAACCCAAAGTTATCTTTTTCAAGAATTCCTGTATTTTTTGAAAAAATGGATAATATTACGGGTTATGTTCTTAAGGATACTATTTTGGAACAGATTGTTAAGAATGATGGTGATTCTAATCTTTCTTCTATTAAAAGAAAGCCAATTTTTTCAAACTATGAATCACCAATTCCTCTAATTTTTGATAAGCTAATTAGAGAAAGAGAACATATATCCATGGTTATTGATGAACATGGAACTGTAAGGGGATTAGTTACTATGGAAGATATAATCGAAACCCTTTTAGGTAGAGAAATTATGGACGAAACCGATACAGTAATAGACATGCAAGCTTTGGTGAAAAATAAAAAAACAGATTTAAATTGATATTTGTGGTAATCAAAAAAAACTCTTTCAGCTAAGAAAGAGTTTTTTTAAATTGAATAATAAAAGAAGTTACTCGACTACGCTTGCATCAAATTTTAAAGTTCTTGTTGCAAAATTAAGCTCACCAACAGCTAGAATAGTATTTCCATCATTAATATTATCTAAAGTGATAAGTTCAAACAATTGTCCTTTACGTCTCCAAACACCTTGAAGCGTTCCTCTTAAAAAATTTTCACCTTGCTGAGCCCAAACCAAACCTGTAAACTCTCCTTTGTCATCAGTTTCAAATTTGTTTGTGAAATGATACGTCAAATAAACAGCAGAATAATCACCGTTTTCGTATCCAATAGCTGCTCCCGAGCAGTTTACGTTACTAGAATCTACACCTAAAGTAATGGAATCAATATTAAAATCTGCCTTGAAAGCATTTGTTAAGTTTAGATCTTGTGAATAAGACATTGTTGTTACAAACAGTGCTAGAATAAATGTGTTTAAGTATTTCATAATGATTTTTTAAATTTTAATAAAAATAAAAAAAATACAATACATTCTTCATAGAATGTCTTTTTTTTATTGTATCAAAATTTTAATTAAAATATTTAAACAATGAATTATATATTAGTTTTAGTATTTATGAGAACAAAAAATTGTGAAATATGCAACAATAGTTATTCAATTTTATATCGAATACATTATAAATTACCAAAAAAATGGATATTCGCATGTGAAAACTGTCTTATCAGAGTAAAAAAAGACAATCAAAATTACGTTTATGGAGGAACTTGGAAAGGATGATTTTCAATAATAAACGAATCATATAAAAAACTATGTCAAGACCAAATATTGAAGATTACGACTCTTATTTCAAAGGCTACATTTTACAAGTCAAAGGGGAATCTTTTAATGAAATATTCAATAATCACAACACTGACATTTTAGTGTTTTGGAAAACAATTCCTGAAAATAAATGGGAGTATTCATACGCGCCAAATAAATGGACTATCAAACAGGTTTTACAACACATGATTGACACCGAAAGAATTCTTGTCTATAGAGCCCTTTCTATTGTAAGAGAGGATACACAAATCCTTAACGAATTTGATGTCAATATGTATGCAGACCTTGGAAATGCTAAATCCAGAAATTACAAGGAATTAGTTGATGAATGGAATTTGTTAAGAGAAAGCAATAATTTAATGTTTAAATCATTTTCTTTTGATGATTTAAAAAAATATGGACATGTTGGAACAAAAAGAATTTCAGTAAGAGCAATATTGTACATAATTTTTGGACATGCTGTCCATCACATCAATATAATTGAAAAAAGATATTTACAAGAGTAATAACTTATCTCCTTACATAACCACCAATCGACTCTCTGTATTCAATATCAAAACCATTTTTAGAAGCAAATTCTTTAAATTCTTCCGTGGCATTACCAATAGTAATAAAAGATTCTATTTCAAACACTTCGAAAAATTTATCAAAATTAGGACCTTCTATAAAATCTATTCCATGTTTAATACCATCCACACTGTTATTGTATCTTTCAATTAAAGTTACCTTTTTACCATCTTTTGACATATAATATCCATAAACACTTGATGGTTCTCTTTCGACAATAAAATCAGATAAATATTGAGTAAATTCTTCAACTGAATCTCTAGAATTGTCTTTAGTATTCAATTCTAAAATAAATGTAATTTCTTCAGAATTTGAATTATCTAAAACAGTTAGTTCTCGATTTGTATTATCAATCTTACAACTAAAAATAAACATTATTAGTGTAGAAAATATTAAAAGTTTTTTCATGATAAATAATATTAAGAATTTGTTATTGCAATATAATAAATGATGAATAATTTAAATACATTTAGAATTATTATATTTAAATCATGAAAAGATTGATTGTGATTTCTTTACTTTTTTGTTCATGCTCAATTTACAAAACAGATAAAGTTGTTAATTCCAATGATAATATTGATGTAGGTTATGGAACAAATTCAAAGAAAAACCTATCAACTGCAGTTGTTTCTATTGAAGGTGAAAAATTAACCAGGTCACCAACTCAATCTAATTCTGATAATCTTAATGGGCGAATTTCCGGAATAAGTGTTAAATCGAATCCCATATTAGGTGAATATTCATCTATTTTTCTTAGAAACTACGACACCCCCCCATTAATTATTATTGATGGAATTGAAGCAACTCTTGATGAAGTTGATCCTAACGATATAAAATCAGTTTCTGTTCTTAAAGATGCTTCTGCTTCTATCTATGGTTCAAGAGCTGGAAATGGAGTTATTATTATTAAAACTAAAAGAGGAAAAAATTAAGATTTAAAATTATGTACACAAATATTACCCTATTAATAACCAGAATATCATTCTCCTTAGCAATGATGACTCATGGCTACCCTAAATTAATTAAATTATTTTCTGAAAGCCCCAGTTTTGGAAACCCAATAGGTATTGGAGAAATTCCAACATTAGCTTTAGCTGTTTTTGCTGAATTTGTTGCCCCAATATTTATTTCTATTGGTTATAAAACTAGATTTTTTTCTTTTTTTCCAATGGCTACAATGCTTGTAGCTGCATTTATAGTTCATTTAGATGATCCTTTTAAAAGAAAAGAATTAGCACTGTTGTATTTAGTTGGTTTTTTAATTGTTCTATTAATGGGTCCAGGAAAGTATTCTCTTGATAAAAAATAATCTTCAGTTAATTATTATTAAATAACATAAAATGAATAAAACTATCTTGTTTTCTGTTTTACTACTTTTTTCTAGTCTACTAAGTGGACAAAATTCTAAAAAAAACTGTAAAGAGGAATTAATTAATGGTAATGTGAAACTTTTAGGATGTATTGATGTGGAGGGTAATCTGCATGGATATGGTACCTACACTTTGGAAGATGGGAGTGTTTTTATTGAAGGTGAATGGAATAGAGGAAAATTAAATGGAAAAGGAAGAAAAATATTTATCTCAGAAAATCAAACACAAAACTATAATGGATTATTTAAAAATGACATATTAATTGAGGGAGATATAAAAACAGAATTTGATAATGGAGATATCCTGAACGAAGAATATGAAACAGGAAAGCTTGTAAAAACAAAATATTCCCGAACAGATAAATCTGGAAGTTTAAGTGAAGGAGAGCATTATAAAAGTGGTAAATTAAAGAATGGTATAAAAAAGGATATCTACACGGATAATTCAATTTTGTCATCCATTTATAAAAATGGGGAAGTCATTGACGAAAAATTAAATACCAATAACTATTACATTAAAAATGATATAATTGGCACGTCTGAGTCAATAAATATTCCCTTGGAAATTGAGGATGGTGACAACACGATGTATGTAAGTTTGAATATCCCAACCAAAAACAACTTAGAATATTCGGCTAGATTTATTTTTGATACAGGTGCAGAATCCTTTTCAATAGGATATAGACTATTTAATGATTTAAAAGAAAAAGGATTAGAATATGAAGACTTAAATGTTGATATTTCTACAGTTGGGGTTAGTGGTGTGTCTTTTAAAAGTAATGCTATCGTTATCAAAGAGTTGAAAATTGGGGACTACACCATTAAAAATGTTGTTGCAATTGTTAGAACATTGGAATCGGCCAATACTTCTTTGTTAGGTATGGGTTTTTTGAAAAAATTTAATGAAGTCAAATGGTCGCTTATTGCCAAAGAACTTGTTTTTTATAAATAAGATGCTTGAACATTATTTTGACTGTCCTCATTGTTGGGAAAATCAATTAAAAATGATTGATTCTTCAATTAGCAATCAGAGCTTCATAGAGGATTGTGAAGTTTGCTGCAACCCTCTAGAATTTAATTTAACCTTATCTGAAAATGAACTTACCTCCTTTTCAGTTAATTCAATTGAACAATAAAAATATTTCAGTCAAGCTTAGACTTTTTAAATATTTTTTTCGATTTATTCCAGTAACTAAAAAATGAATTAAGATTAGATTTATTAGTAAACATCCAATCTCTTTCGTCCACTTGCCCACTGTAATGATTATTTAAAGGGTGCTCTTTAAAAATTATTGTTTTTAAACCATAATTATTCTTTAAATCTTTGTAAGAACCAACAAAAACTTGAATGTCATTTATGTTTTTTGCTAAATTTAACATAAAATCAACTGATTTATTTGAAATCGGATATTTGTTAAAAATTTCAGGTTCTAATAATAAAATCCTATTACAATTTTCATCTTTTCTCCATAATGGATCTAGATTATAAAAATTATAAATTAAACTTGGAATAGTATTGATTATTTTCAAATCATCACTTTCAGGAAGTTTAGTTATTAAATCGGGACTAATAGTTTTTTCTAAAATTTTTGGAATTTTAAGGTTTTCAAAATCCGAGTATTCAACATCAAGAAAAGTGTTGGTTTGTGTTGTGTAACAATACTTATTAATATTATCTTGATTGGCATAATATTTTTTGTTACTATTAGATCCACAGACCCATTGCCAACTCAATGCATTACTTCCCCAGTCAGCATCCAATAAACTATAATACATCCATTTTGCAGGAACATTCCAATGACTCTTAGCAATGTTACATGCAATGGACGAAACATACATTCGAACATGGTTATGCATGTAACCAGTTTCATACAAGGCTGATATGGCATTATCAATTGCATGAATTCCAGTACTGGCATCACAAATAGAACTTGCAATTTGATGATTTCTAACATCTGTTTGCTCACGTTTTAAATCATGGTTAATCAAGTCTATATTTTCTTTCCAAACAAGCTGCCAATAATCTCTCCAACAAAGTTCTTGAATAAACTTTTCTATTTTAGAAAAGTTGTATTGTTTTTTCATTAAAAAATCAAAAATAATTTTGGTAGAAATCACGCCTCGTGAAATATATGGGGATAATTTACTTACAGATCCGTCAATAAAATTTCTATTTCTTGAATAATTTAATGGGTCTATTAAATCAATTTTTTTTAAAATTTCATTGTAATCTGTTTTCATTTTGAGGAAATTAAAATACTATATTAGTTGTTTGTAAAAATAACCTAGAATTTTAAATTTAAAAAAATGAAAAAAATAATTTTATTCCTTTTTGTAAGCTCCATGCTAATTTCTTGCGACAGTCAACAAAAAAACGTCAATTCAGACACTAATGATCCAATGTCTGGCTATATGGTTGGAAATGATGACAAATCTAACGCTATGGTCCTATTTACAAAAGCTTATCAAGACAATGATATCGAAAGTGCTAGAACTATTTTTAGTGATGATGTTGTTTTTCATGTCAATGATTCTGATTTAACCTTTGACCAAGTGAAAGAGGGATTTTCAGCTGGACATGATTATTTTGATAATATAAGACATAGTGAATACGATGTTTCTACAATGTATTACAATGACGGAAAAATATTTACGAATTATTGGTACACCTGGGCTGCAACTTCTAAAAAATCAAACGAAGAATTGGTGTTAAAAGGTTATTGCTGGTTTAAATGGGAAAATGATAAAGTAGTTGAAGTTTATAATGCTTTTGACCCTACAGCATATAATATGGAAATGTCGAATTAATTCTTTGAAAAAAACACACTTACCTACCAAAACATGTCCCGTCTGTAAAAGACCTTTTTCATGGAGAAAAAAATGGGAAAAAGATTGGGAAAATGTTATTTATTGTAGTAATAAGTGTCGAACCAATAAATCAAATTTTAATAATGAGTAATGAGATTAATTCCTTCCTTGATTTTCACAAAAAAAATGGTGGATCGGGAAAATTATTTAATTTTAAATTTATTTCATACAACGAAGGTTTTTTAAAACTGAGTGGTGTTTTTCCAAAAGAATCATTGAATCCAAATCAAACTGTTCAAGGAGGTATGATGACCTCAATGCTAGACGATGTAACAAGCTTGCTGATTATATACGAATCTAAAGGCAAAGTCTATCCAAGTTCTACTAACCTTCACAGTATTCACCACAGACCATTATTTCTGGGTAGTGTAATTGCTACAGCAGAGATTATTAAAAAAGGTAAAAATATAGCCACAGTTAAAGGAGAATTATATAACTCTGAGGGTAAAATTGCAACTACACTAATTCACTCCGCTATTTTAATAAAAGCTGATATCAAATAGAATAAAAAATCAAATTAATGTTATGTTTATTATCTTTATAAAAAAACTGGCTATTATGAAAAGATTCCTATTATATATTTCCTGTATTTTAATATTTATATCCTGTGAGGAAGAAACCGTCAAATATTTATTGACAACTTCTTCTCAACCTGAAATTGGAGGAAATGTTTTCCCGTCTACAAGACAATATGAAGCTGGAAGTACTGCAAATTTAATTGCATCTCCTGCTGATGGTTATGTTTTTGATAAGTGGACTGGAGCTACAGGCGACTCTGTAACTACTTTAGTTATTGATGCTGATAAGGAAGTAATAGGTAATTTTAAAAGAATTCAATACGCCTTAACTGTAACAATTGTTGGTCAAGGAACTGTTGCTGAAAAAGTAATAAAAGAAGGTTCTATTACAAATTATAATGGAGGAACCGTAGTTGAACTAACTGCTAGTCCAGAAGATGGCTGGGAGTTTAAAGAATGGTCAGGCGCTCTAATAGGAAGTACAAATCCTGTAGAAATCACATTAGATAAAGCAAAAAATGTTACCGCTACATTTATTGAAAAAGAAAGATTTGAATTAACTCTTATAAATGATGGATTAGGTTCTGTTTCAAAAAATCTTATTTCAGGATCAGCTGATGGATACAGTGATGGTTCTACAATAGAATTAACTGCCTCAGCAAGTGCTGGATGGGCTTTTGTTAAATGGGCAGGAGGAGCATCTGGAACCGATAATCCAACCAGAGTCACTTTGAATGCTAATAGTACTGTAATAGCAGTGTATAAAAATATGGCTCCAGTCGTTTTAGACAATGATGGTATAACCTTAAGAGCAAAAGCTGGAACAGCTGCGGGCACTACTTTTGAAATTAATAGTGTTACTTATACAGTAGTTGATAATACTATGTTAAAAAGTTGGATTAGTGCTGAAAAGAATCTTTCAACAGCAGTGACAACCCTTGTAACTGACATGAAGGAATTATTTAAAGATAATGCCTCTTTCAATACCAATATTTCATCATGGGATGTTAGTAATGTAACCACCATGGAGGGGATGTTTGAAGGAGCTGCTTATTTTAATAAAGATATTTCTAAATGGGATACCAATAAGGTCACTAACATGGATAAAATGTTTAAATCTGCAACAAATTTCAATCAGGACCTATCTAAGTGGTGTGTAACTAATTTGACAACTGAACCTACAGATTTTGTTAGTGGAACATCATGTGATTCAGATAATAAACCAAAGTGGGGAACTTGGCCTGATTGTCCGTTAATTGGAACATGGCAGTTGGATAGTTGGACTGGAGAAAATGGAATAACAAGATGGAATGATGGCGAAAAAGAATGTGAAAATTACCCAGATGAACTAGAAATTAAAGGAGATGACAATACATATGGAACATATTCTTATAAGGGATATGTATGCTTTACTAACGGAGACCAAATGCAAACCGACGAGGATTCTGGATATTGGCAGTATACTGGTGACGATAATAAAGTTAGAGTCGCAGACAAACAAGTTGATTTAAATAATGCTCCACCTTGGAAACTGGAATATACTAGTGACTACTCTTATTTCACAATAGTTCATACAGAATATAATGATGATCAAACAGATAGCTGGGAGGTAACAGAAGTTTGGAAAAGAAAAAATTAATTTCTTTAAAATTTAAAACTTTAGGTGCCTGACCGTATCCTCATTGTTAATTATTTGTTTTAAAGATTCGATTCCAATTAAAAGATGTTTTTTATCAAAAAGCTTCGAATTAACATCATCTTTAACATTAGTTTTTACTCCTTCAGGAATCATGGGTTGGTCAGTTACAAGTAAAAGAGCACCAATAGGAATTCTATTGTGAAAACCAACGGTAAACAATGTAGCTGTTTCCATATCAATTGAATAAGCTCTAACTTTTTTAAGATAATTTTTAAATTTATTATCAAATTCCCATACTCTTCTGTTAGTGGTAAAAACTGTTCCAGTCCAATAATCAACTTTCTGATATTTTAGAGCTGAGGAAATAGCTCTCTGTAAAGAAAATGAGGGCATTGCAGGAACTTCAATTGGAAAATAATCGTTAGATGTCCCTTCAGCTCTAATGGCACCTATGGGAAGAATAAAATCACCAATATTAATTCTTTTCTTTAAACCACCACATTTACCTAAAAACAGAACAGCTTTTGGTTTAATTGAAAACAATAAATCCATCACTGTTGCAGCATTTGGACTACCCATACCAAAATTTATAATCGTTATATTTTGGTGAGTTGCAGAGGGCATGTTTTTATCCTTACCATCAACCTTAACCTTGTTGAGCTTGGCAAACTCATCAACATATTTTTGAAAGTTTGTAAGTAAAATAAAATTTCCAAAAGAATCCAATTCGATACCGGTATATCTGGTAATCCAATCTTTTACTATTTCTTTTTTACTTTTCATAGTTTTAAAATTAGTCAAAATTAAATTTGGTGTATTATAATATTATTAATTTTATAAAAAAACATAAAAATGACAAAAAAATTCTTCTATTTATTTTTAGTATTGTTTCTAATTATTTTTTTATCATTTCACAATTTAAATCAAACTGAAAGAAATTTAAGTTCGTTTAAAAAAGGTAATAAACAGATTCCCTACAACAGAAATACCGAAAACTACACCCCTATTGTTGATTCACATGTGCATTTTATGCCCTTTGGAGGAGATGCCGTACCTTTTAATGAAGTAATTAATTATTTCAAAAAATCAAAAGTATACTTTGTTAATGTATATGGAATTGGCCAAAGAGTTCCTATTGATTCTGATTGTACTTATTACTTAGACTGTCCTGGAGTTCCAGTTTTACCAACAATAAAAAATGACATGATTAATGCTGAAAATTTCATTAAATCAAAACAAAATGATATTCACTTAACACTATCAATGACTTTTCCTGATTTGGCAAATCCAGAAAAAATACTACAAAAAATGAAACTTTTGGATGAAGAATATCCGAATGTTTTTAATTGGATGGGGGAAGTTAATTTGATAAAGCAAGCACTACTAAATAATTTTCACGAACCAGCTGTTATTGAAGATATATCTAAATGGAAAGATTTTATGGAAGAATTGAAAAAACGCAACATACCAATAAATATTCATTCAGATCTTGGAAATAACAATTCCAATACTAAATTTTTATATTTAATGGAAGAGGTTTTAAAAAAATATCCCGAAAACAAGATAGTATGGGCACATATGGGACTTTCCAAAGAATTATCCAATATGAAGCCTGAAAATCACATCAAAATAATGAAAAGACTTTTAGACAACCATCCTAAACTAATGTTGGATATAACCTGGCGAGTTTTGGAGGATAATTATTTTAAAAATCACAGAAGAATCTACACACGATTCTTTAATGATTATTCAGAAAGAATTTTACCTGGAACAGATTTTGTAGCATCTTCAAATAAAAATTTTGAATCATATAAAACAGATTTAGAGGTTACTAGCCAAATTCATAAGTATTTAAGCGATGAAGCTTTTAGGAACATTGTTTTAGGCAATAATTATTTTAAGCTACTTGGCTTAGACTACGAAGCACCAGAAATATTTATCTCAAATTAAATTTTTATGAAAAAATGGATAAATAACATAGGACCTGGACCATTAATTGCTGCAGCATTTATAGGTCCAGGAACAGTTACTTTATGTAGTATTGCTGGTCTTAATTTTGGCTATTCTCTTCTTTGGACATTAGTTCTTTCAGTAATAGCAACAATAGTATTACAGGAAATGTCTGCCAGACTAGGAATTATTTCAAGAAAAGGACTCTCTGAGATTATTAGAAATGAAATTAAGAATCCAGTTCTTAAAAATATTATTATTCTGTTAATTTTATCTGCTATTGTCATTGGAAATACCGCATATGAAGCAGGAAATATTAGTGGAGGTGTTTTAGGTCTTGAAGCTGTTTTTGGAATTAAAAATATTGATGTTTTAAATATCAATATCAATTTTTACAGTGTTGTTTTAGGTGTAATCGCATTTTGTTTATTATTTGTAGGGAATTATAAGATTTTAGAAAAATCATTAATATTTCTAGTAATTCTCATGAGTGTTTCTTTTATAATAACTGCTATAATTACTAAGCCAAACATTAGTAAATTATTTGAAGGTTTATTTATACCAAAATTTCCTGAGGGAAGCTTATTAATTATTATTGGTTTAATAGGAACAACAGTTGTTCCTTACAATCTTTTTCTACATGCATCATTAGTCAAAGAAAAATGGAGTAAAATAAGTGATTTAAAATCTGCCAGAAATGACACAATTATTGCAATGATATTAGGGGGAATAGTTTCAATGTGCATTGTTATTTCAAGCGCATCATTAAATATTGAAAGTATTGAAAGTGCTGCTGATTTAGCCAAGGGAATTGAACCACTTTTTGGAGTTCATTCTAAATATATTTTGGCAATCGGTTTGTTTTCAGCTGGTATTACAAGTGCCATAACAGCACCACTTGCAGCGTCATATGTTGCAGCTGGATGTTTAGGCTGGTCGTTAAAAATGAAAAGTTTTAAATTCAGAATGGTATGGATGTTTGTTTTATCTATTGGAGTTCTTTCATCGTCATCTGGATATAAATCAATAGAAATTATAAAATTTGCTCAAGTAACAAATGGTGTTTTACTTCCAGTAATTGCAGGTTTATTAATTTGGATAGTAAATAAAGAATCTGTTTTAGGTAAATTCAAAAATTCAAAATGGCAAAACATATTCGGTATTTTAATTTTAATAATTACCTATTTTTTAGGATTAAAAAGTATTCTTAAAGTTTTTGAAGTACTGTAATGAAAAAACTAAAAATAGATATTAATGCAGATGTTGGAGAAGGGATTGGGAATGAGTTAGAATTATTTCCCTTTATATCTTCATGTAGCATAGCATGTGGAGGACATATTGGTAACCAGCAATCAATGAACGCTATTGTTGAATTAGCAAAAAGATTTAAACTTAAAATTGGTGCACATCCATCGTTTGATGATAAAAAAAATTTTGGTAGAAAGATTTTAAAAATAAAAAAAGATAAACTAATTGATTCATTAGAAAGTCAAATCAAATCTCTTATTCAAATTCTCAATAGGAATAAAATAAAACTAAACCACATAAAACCGCACGGGGCACTCTATAATTTAGCTGCTAATGATAAAAAAACAGCTTTAATTATAATAGGATTGGCGAATAAATATAACACTAAGTTATATGTTCCGTATGGCTCATTAATTTCAAAATTAGCTGTAAATGAAGGAATAAGGATTTATAACGAATTATTTATTGACCGAAATTATAATGATGATTTTACATTAGTTAGTAGAAATAATAAAAATGCTTTGATTCAAGATTCTAAAAAAATATTTAATCATGTAAATCAAATTATAAATAAAAAAACAATATTGACAGTTAATAAAAAAAATATTTCTGTTGCATTCGACACCTTATGTATTCACGGAGATAATCCTAAAGCTGTTCAATTAATGAAAAATTTATTTTTAACATTTGAAGAAAATGGATTAAAAATCAACTAAAATTGAAAACTTATAATTTAAAATATAAAAAATTTGGAGAATACTCAATTTTGGTTGAATGGCCACAAATAATTAATGAAAAAATTTTAAACAACATCTTATTATTTAAGTCTGAATTAGACAAAAAAAATAATGTTAAGATCACTTCCTGCAAAACTTCTTATAATTCATTACTTGTTACTTATTCTGATCACAATAATAAAATTTCTGAGTTAAAATCATTTTATAATGAAATTAAAATTTCAAAAAAATTAAAAATTGATAAATGGGAAATTCCAGTTTGTTATGAAACTGAATTTGGAAAAGACTTGAATCTATTAGAAAAAAATTTATCTCTAACCATAAATAAAATCATCTCCATACATTCAGCAAAACAATACACAGTTTATAATATTGGTTTTCTTCCTGGATTTTTATACCTAGGTGGAATGGATGAAAGAATCTATCATCCAAGAAAAGAAAAACCTGCGATGAATGTAGAAAAAGGATCCGTTGGTATTGGGGGTTCACAAACTGGAATTTATCCAAATAATAGTCCTGGTGGATGGCAAATAATAGGAAAAACACCTATTGATTTGTTTGATATAAATAGAAATAATCCTTGCCTTGTTAAGCCAGGAGATAAGATAAGTTTTCATTCAATTTCAAAAAAAGAATTTCAATTGATAACTGTTCAAGAAAAATCTGGAATTTATAAATTAAAAAAAACAATAAATGATTGAAGTAATCAAACCTGGTTTATATTCATCAATTCAGGATAAGGGAAGGTTTGGTTTTGAAAATTATGGTGTGCCTATCTCAGGCTCAATGGATCAATTTTCTTCAATACTTTCAAATAAAATAATCAGTAATAATGATAATGATGCTGTCATGGAAATAACCATGATTGGACCTACTTTAAAATTTAAAACTGAAACAACTATTAGCATAACAGGAGCAGATATGAGTCCCTTGTTAAACGGAGAAAATATAAATTTATTTAAGCCACATATAATTAAAAATGGAGATATTCTTTCATTTGGAAAATTAAAGTGTGGATTAAGATGTTATTTAAGTGTTTTAAATGGATTTAAAACAAAAAAAATAATGAATAGTAGAAGTATGTACGCAAATATTACTAAGGAGTTTAGAATTTCAAAAGGAGACATATTAAATTTAGAATCTAAAATAAATTCAAACAATACAATCTCGTTAAATGATTTTGAATACGAAAATCATTTTAAAGGGCCCTTCATTGAAGTTTACAAAGGGCCAGAATATGAAAAGCTGTCCATCAAACAACAAACAAACTTATTTAATAAAAAATTTACTGTTTCAAACAAAAATAACAGAATGGCCTACCAAATGAATGAAGCCATTGAAAATAATCTGGATTCTATCATAACATCGCTGGTAATGCAAGGAACAGTACAACTTACGCCCTCTGGAGAAATAATTGTATTAATGAGAGATAATCAAACATGTGGAGGGTATCCTAGAATTTTACAGCTTAATGAGAGTTCAATTAATAAATTATCTCAAAAACACATGAATGATAGAATAATATTTAAATTAATTTAATCATTATAAGATTATTTAAGCTTTGTTATTTTTTTTTTCTAACTTTCTTAGAATTATAAAATCTACTTATGAAAAAAATTATATTATTATTTAGTCTATTTGGACTTATTGTTTCTTGCGCGGATACCAAACCATGTGATGAACCTACAAATGGTTTTATCACTGGAACAAATCAAACAGTGATGCTTGGAAGTGAAGCTACTGTAGAAGTGTTTAAAACAATTGATAAAGCTTGGTTAGAAAGAGATTACTACACATTAAAAGCACATCTTTCCGACGAAGGAATATACAGACATGCTGATGGTAGCATTTCTAATAACGGAGACGAATTTATTGCTTCAATTGAAAAAGATTATCAAGACACCATTGACAAAGGTGAAAAATGGGGTTGGACAACTAACTTTGCATTTGCTGCAAAACCAAGTGCTTCAGATGATCCAGCTAATACAAATACTAATGGAGAATGGATTTGTGCCAGATTTACCTCAGAAACAGCTGTTTATGATGAGTGGTATCAAATTGTTGATGGTAAATTAGTTGATTGGACATCATCTAAAAGAGAAATAAAAAAATAAAATTAAAATCATGAAAAAAATATTTTTACTTATACTAATTGTTACATTAACAAGTTGCACCAATACTGGAGTCATAGTGACTTTTGATGATGAAAAATCAAATGCTATTAGAACACATTATGAAAATTATCTTAATAACGATATGGACGGACTTAAGTCACTATGGGCATCAGATTTAGAAGTTTTCTTGAACAGTACAGAAGCTATCAGTACTGATGAACTTGTTGTTTTATTACAAGCTCAACATGCTACTTTTGATCCAATTACTATGTCTTGGGGTCAGAATGAACAAGAAGATATTGGACAATGGGTTGAAACTACTACCTACCCTGCTGGACCTGCTAATGATGCGGTTACCGTTACCCAAACTTGGTTTAATTGGAATGCTACTAGTAAGTTAACTGGTGAGACTATTAATCTACCTGCTCATATTAGTTTTCTTTGGAACGAGGATGGAAAGATTGCTCAAGAATTTCACAATTATGATACAGGCGAAATGACCGCTGCCATTGAAGCAGTTCAAGCTGCCTCAGCCTCTGAATAATTTTCTGTTCAAATAATATTACTATTAAAAGCCCTAACCTTTAGGGCTTTTTAAGTATTAATTCTTATTTAAAATGAAGTTTTGAAATTTTTCCATCCCCAGCTGCATAAGCAGTAATTTCGTCCAAAAATCTTATGGTATAAAAACTCTCGTCACTTACATGTTCCCATGTATTTCCTCTGTCATTTGAAATGTCTATTCCATCAAAACCAACGGCTACCAGAGAATTTCCCCTGCTGTTTGGAAAATACTGAACACAGCTTCTATATCCTGGATCTTTGTTATTAGCAACTACTTTCCAAGTATTTCCTCCGTTACTTGTAATAATTTTATTAGACGTATTTTTTGAAGATTTAGTGTAATCCCCACCAATGGCGAACCCATTATATTCATCATAAAAATCAATACTAAAAATTCCCGTTGTTGATTCTCCTTGAACAATCGGCGTATCGATTATTTTCCAACTTTTTCCTTTATCATCCGAAAAATATATTCTACTATTGACTCCTCCACTTGCCAGCCAAACTTTATTGTTAACTATAGAAATATTTGTATCACTAGCAGCAAAAAAACCTTCGTTAGTCAAAGGTTCATTAAATAAGTTACAATCTAATTTATTCCAGTTATCACCTCCATCTCTTGTAATTAAAACACTGATACATCCGTTCAAATAATCTCCGACTGCTAATCCCTCCTTTTCATTCCAAAAATCTATAGAGTCATAAAAAACCTTATCATTTTTTTCTCTGTAGACAACCTTTCCGTTTTTAAAAAGTAGTGCAGGATTTCCAATGGTTATTGTGAATATATTTTTATTGTATACTGCTAAAGATCTGACATTAGGGTTTAAAATAGAGTCAATTTTTGATCTGTATTGAACCACGTTAATTAAATCTGTTTTATCATTACTAAATGAATATATTTCACCCACAGATGAGGCATTATAAATCATATTATCGCTAATTTCCAGAGCTCTAATATTCAAAGTTGAATCTAATAATACATGTTTAATATCTACTTTTGAAAACTTTATGGGAATCTTTAAATAATTAGTCTGACAACCATTTAATATACTTAGTGAAATTATCAGGAAAAAAAATTTAATTAAAAGAATTTGTTTTGAAAACACATTAATCAGTTTTATATTTAAATTTAAGATAATAAACCCAATAGTAATAAATGAATAAAATTTTAAAAATATTACTAATTTTTACTGTAATTAGTTCTTTAGGATGTAAAGAAAATACTAAAAAACCTAGAATTGCTATAGCAGGATTAGCTATAGAATCAAGTACTTTTTCCCCAGCTAAAACAGTTGAAGAAGATTTTAAAGCCAGAGTTGGTACAGATGTTTTTACCTTTTATCCATTTTTATCTAAAGATTCAATTAATAGAAATAAAGCAGAATGGATACCAACAATAAGAGGACATGCCCTTCCTGGGGGTATTGTTACAAAAGAAGCCTACGAATCTCTTGTAAATAAAACCTTAACAATGCTTAAAAAGAATATGCCATATGATGGATTATTCTTTGATATTCATGGAGCAATGAGTGTAGAAGAAATTGATGATCCAGAGGGAGATTTTATTAAGAAAATTAGAAATGTTATTGGTTATGAAACTTTAATTTCAACATC
>CALKEO010000044.1 GCA_938088195.1 uncultured Flavobacteriaceae bacterium
TTTAATTGCTGCTTACCATTTTGTAAGTTCTTTTTTATTCCTTTCCATTTTCCATATCGAATACCTTGTTGTCCACTTTTTGCGGCTATTTCCCAGTACAAGTACTCATGTTTACTTTGCTTTTCATCTTTTAAAGTTGGATAAAAACTTAACCCATCAATTTGGTATGGTGGATCAACTTTCAATATATCACAAACGGTTGCATAAAAATCTTGAAAAGATGAAATGTGATTAGTTTTAGTTTCTTTTTTAATTACATTGGGCCAAGACGCTATCATAGGTACTCTAATTCCACCTTCATTCATACTGCCCTTAACCCTATCTCTAGAACTGTTTAAAAAAGATGTACTTTCAAATAAAGTTAAATCGACTTCTTTCAAAAAGCTCGGTCCATTATCACTAGTGAATATTATCAGTGTATTTTCATATTCTCCAATTTCTTTTAATTTTAAAACAATTTCACCGACTTGCTCGTCTAAATAAGAAATCATCGCTGCATAAGTTGCTTTAGGTGTCATACTAGGGTAATATGATTTTCCGGTGAATGGCTCTTCTTTACCAAATTTATTTCTGTAGTAATCTTCCCATTTTTTAGGGGCTTGTAGAGCTAAGTGAGGAATAAGTGAAGCATAATATAGGAAAAAATTTTCGTCCTTGTTAGTTTCAATAAAATTCAAAGCTTCATTATGCATTAATGTTGGTGTATAATCTTTTTGATTATATTTTGAATAGCTTTTTTCATCATAAATATCTGCATCCGGGGCTAAATCCTCATTTTTTTCAACCAAATAATTATCTAAATATTCCCTTTCTTTATTTTTCCAAAGATGAGTCGGATAATAAGAGTGAGCTATTCTTTGACAATTATAACCGTAAAAAAAATCAAAACCTTTTTCATTTGGAATACTATTTGTGTTTGGAGCTCCCAAGCCCCATTTCCCAACCATTCCAGTTTTATAACCATTATTTTTAAGTACCTGTGCAACTGTTATTATAGAATCAGGCATGGGTCTTTGTCCTTCCAACTCAGGATTATCTAACATCGCTTTAAAACTCCAAACATTCCCTCTTTCACCCCATTCACCATTATCTCTTATTGGTGTTTTCCCTGTATGCAGACCGGTCATTAAAACACTTCTTGATGGAGCACAAACTGGAGATCCAGAATAATGATCTGTAAAAATCATCCCCTCTTTCGCTAAAGCGTCAATATTAGGTGTTTCAATAAGTTTTTGACCGAATGCTCCAATTTCGCCGTAGCCCAAATCGTCAGCCAAAATATATATAATATTGGGATTAGATTTTTGATTCTCTTCACAACTAAATAATGTAAAAACAAAAAAAGATATCAAGCAATATTTTAAATAATTTTTCATGAGTAATTAATTTTTATTAAATATGAGAACTAATATATAATTATAAAAGGTCATATAATTCAACTAATTAGCACAATTACTATCTTTATGCAGTGAAAAAAAATAAAATTAAAAATAAAATTGAAGGGTTTTCCAAATTAACGAAATATGAAAAAATAGCTTGGGTTAACAAAACATATTTTCAAGACGATAAAAGTTCCTTAAAACAAATTGAGCAGTACTGGGTAAATGACAGTGATTTACAAAAAATACATGATGAATTTTCTGAAAACACCATCTCAAATTTTCTTTTACCTCTAGGACTAGCTCCCAATTTTTTAATTGATGGAAAAGACTATACCATTCCTATGGCAATTGAGGAAAGTTCAGTTGTAGCAGCTGCTTGCAAAGCAGCAAAATTTTGGAGAAAAAGAGGAGGGTTTAAAACTAAAATAATTGATTTTAAAAAAACTGGGCAAGTACACTTTATTTTTAATGGAGATATAGATAAGTTAAAAATTTTTTTTAATAAAATTAAAAGAAAGCTAATAAATGATTGTGAAAAAATTAGCCAAAATATGATTAAAAGAGGTGGTGGAATTCTAGATATTGAATTACTAGATAAGACTATTGATTTGGACAATTATTTTCAACTTAATGCGACTTTTGATACAGTCGATTCAATGGGTGCTAATTTCATAAATTCTTGTCTTGAGCAATTTGCAAAAAGTTTAAATAGAGAAGCCTTAATTCATGAACCTTTTTCAATAAATGAAAAACAAATCCAAGTGATAATGAGTATTCTTTCAAATTATACGCCTGAATGCTTAGTTAGGGCAGAAGTGAGCTGCCCAGTTGAAGACTTAGAGTCAGAATTTAACACTGAAGGATTTGCATACAAATTTGAACAAGCTATAAAAATTGCTAAATCTCAAAAAGAAAGAGCGGTTACACATAACAAAGGTATTATGAATGGTATTGATGCAGTTGTAATTGCCACAGGAAATGATTTTAGAGCCATTGAAGCTGGTATTCATGCTTACGCTGCTAGAAACGGAAAATATTCGAGTCTTTCTGATGTTAAAATAAAAAATGGTGTATTAAATTTTTGGGTGGAATTACCAATTTCTATTGGAACAGTCGGAGGAATTACTTCTCTTCACCCCCTGGTTAAATGGTGCCTTAAATTACTACAAAATCCAACAGGCAAAGAATTAATGAAAATTGTAGCTGTTGCAGGACTCGCTCAAAACTTTGGTGCTCTTTCATCTCTTGTTAGTTCTGGGATTCAAAAAGGACACATGAAAATGCATTTAATCAATATTTTAAATGCGCTAAAAGCTAGTGAAGATGAAAAAAACAAGTTGATTGATTTTTTTAAATCAAATGTAGTTTCCTATAGTTCTGTTGAAAAAGAATTAATAAAACTTAGAAATAATGAATTTTAAAACTGATAGTTATGGTAAAATACTAATAACATCCGAATATGTGGTTTTAAAAGGAGCGCTAGCTTTAGCTGTACCAACAAAATTCAAACAATCCCTATCATTTACAAAGAAAAATTTCGAATTTTTAGTTTGGAAAAGTTATGATTCAAATAATAAAATATGGTTTGAATGTGAGATTGAACTTTTTAATACCGAAATTTTAAAAAGTAGTAATGAAAAAATTGGAAAATCTTTAATTTCTATTTTAAAGGCCGCAAAAAAACTTAATCCGAAATTTTTAAATAAAAATTTTAAAGGACTTGTTGAGACCAAACTTGATTTTCCAAATAATTGGGGGTTAGGAACCTCATCTACATTAATTAATAACATTGCAAAATGGGCGAATATAAGTCCATACAAATTACTATGGTCAAACTTTAATGGAAGTGGATATGATATTGCTTGTGCCGGTAGTATTTCACCTATTCTATATCAACTTAAAAATAAAAACCCAATAATTGAGATAGCAACGTTTAGTCCTAATTTTCATAAAAATTTATTTTTTATTCATTTAAATAAAAAACAGGACACTAATAAAGAAATTAAAAATTTTAATGAAAAAAAAATCGACACAAAACTTGTAAAATATTTTTCTAAGTTGACCAATGATTTTCTTTCTGCAACTAATCTTACT
This sequence comes from uncultured Flavobacteriaceae bacterium, assembly GCA_938088195.1. Taxonomy (GTDB): domain Bacteria; phylum Bacteroidota; class Bacteroidia; order Flavobacteriales; family Flavobacteriaceae; genus MAG-121220-bin8. The sequence goes on from CALKEO010000044.1 coordinate 3,477, forward strand.
GATTTTAAAAGTTACATGTTAGATCATGAAAATATTCTTTCAAAACAATTAAATATTTTGACAGTAAAAGATAAATTATTTAAAGATTTTGAGGGTGAGATTAAAAGTCTTGGTGCTTGGGGAGGTGATTTTATTTTAGCTGCAGGACCAACTAATTCTCCCTCTTATTTTAATAAAAAAGGTTATAACACAGTAATTCCTTTTAATAAAATGGTTAAAATTTAGAAAAAATTTAGTTTGGCACGATTAATGTACAATGTATAATACATAATATTTTTGGTTAGTTGTTGTTAAATACCCCTACGTTCCAAACTAGGGGTATTTTTTATGATTTTACATCAACTACCGTTCTAAAACCTGCATGCAATGAACTTGAGTCTGGAGTACTTTTCATCCTCATAGAATTTCTAAAACCACTGCAATAAGAGTCATTACATAAAAAGCTTCCACCTCTCATAACTTTTTTTGGGCTGTATGGCTCATTAGGATCATAACTTGTTTCAGGTCCTCTGGGATTTGAGGTTACAGTTGATCCAATCATTTCGTAATAATTTGAATGGTACCAATCGGAGCACCATTCCCAAACATTTCCTCCTAAGTCATAAAATCCATATCCGTTTGGCTTGAAAGATTTGACTGGTGAGGTATAATAATAATTATCTTTCATATTATTAGATGATGGAAATTTTCCTTCCCACGTGTTAGCTTTAACATTCCCCTCATAGATAGGTTCATCTCCCCAACTATAAATATTATTTTTCAACCCTCCTCTAGATGCGTATTCAAATTCTGCTTCAGTTGGTAATCTTTTACCACTCCATTTACAATAAGCAATAGCATCTTCCCAGCTTATGTGAATAACCGGATGATTTCCTTTGCCCTTGATGTCACTATCTTTTCCAAAAGGTTGCTTCCAGTTGGCATTTTTTTCTAATCTCCACCACTGAGTGTAATCGTTCATATCTTCGGCATTGGTTTGATAAAAAATCAATGATGCAGGGGACAATAAACTATCGTGAGGCTTAGGTGTATTGGGAGGTAAAATTTTTTTTATTTCATTCCAATCTATAGCTTTTTCGGCAGTGGTAACATAACCTGTTGATTCAACAAATTTCATGAACTGATCGTTGGTAACCTCAGTTTCGTCCATCCAAAATGAATTTATTACTACCTTATGCTTGGGAAATTCATCTTGCATAGCATCATCATTATCTCCTCCCATTTCAAACTCACCTCCCTCTACAAAAATCATTCCCTCTAAACTTCCATTTTCCGCATAAGTAATTTCATTAAGATTGTCCAAATCATTTAATTTAGAGTTACTTGGTATACAATTATGTGAACTTGTTGCGTTTGGTTTTTTTGAAACAAAATCACAAGAAAAAAATATTGTAATTAACAATAAATAAAAGGGTTTATAATTTTGGTTTTGTATTAATCTTAATAACCAACATAATTTTAATGTGAATTTCATTGTTTATTTTTTATAATTAAAAATAGATGATTTGTAATAATAATAAAGGGTGTTAGTCTTTTTTTTTTGAGTCAAATGAACTAAAAAACCTACATTGTGAGTAAACAAACCTTAATATTAATGTTATTAATAATTAATATTAATGAAAACAAAAAATATGAATAAAAAAACTGCAAAAGAGTATTGGAGACAAAATATAAAATATCTGGTTATACTTCTAACCATATGGTTTACTGTTTCTTTTGGATTTGGAATTTTATTAATTGATGAATTGAATCAATTTAAAATTGGTGGATTTAAATTAGGTTTTTGGTTTGCACAGCAAGGGTCGATTTATGTATTTGTAATACTAATACTCACCTACATAATTTTAATGAACAAATTAGATAAAAAATATAACATAAAATAACTCTTTATGACTCTTCAAATTTGGATTTGGTTAATGATTGGAATTACATTCTCATTATATATTGGGATTGCCATATGGTCTAAAGCTGGATCCACAAACGAATTTTATGTTGCTGGTTCAGGTGTTTCACCCTTAGCCAATGGAATGGCAACTGCTGCAGATTGGATGTCGGCTGCCTCGTTTATTTCAATGGCTGGCCTTATATCATTTATGGGATATGATGGATCTGTTTATTTAATGGGTTGGACTGGGGGATATGTCTTATTAGCTTTACTTTTAGCCCCTTATCTTAGGAAGTTTGGTAAATTTACCGTGCCAGATTTCATAGGTGACAGATACTATTCAGATACTGCTCGTCTTGTGGCTATTATATGTGCATTAATCATTTCATTTACTTATGTAGCAGGACAAATGAGAGGCGTTGGTTTAGTTTTCTCAAGGTACTTAGAGGTTGATATTAATACAGGAGTTGTCATTGGAATGGCAATAGTATTATTTTATGCTGTCCTTGGAGGAATGAAAGGTATTACTTACACACAAGTAGCTCAATATTGTGTACTAATCTTTGCGTTTATGGTTCCCGCTATTTTTATCTCAATTCAAATGACTGGAAATCCTATACCTCAGCTTGGTTTTGGATCTGAGGGACAAGACGGAATTTATCTTTTAGATAAATTAGATGGATTAAGTAGAGATTTAGGCTTCCATGAATACACTTCTGGTTCTAAATCCAAACTAGATGTATTTTTTATTACAGCTGCCCTTATGATTGGAACTGCTGGACTTCCCCACGTAATAGTTCGATTTTTCACAGTTAAAAAAGTTAGCGATGCAAGAAAATCAGCTGGGTGGGCACTTTTGTTTATTGCTATTTTATACACAACGGCTCCTGCTATAGCTGTTTTTGCTAGAACCAATTTAATTGAAACTGTCAGTGAAAAAAAATATGATGAAATGCCTGTTTGGTTTGATAACTGGGAAAAAACAGGTTTACTTACTTTTAATGATAAAAATAATGACGGTATTATTCAATATGTAGCTGAACCTGAAATAAACGAACTTACTATTGACAGAGATATTATGGTTATGGCAAACCCAGAAATTGCTGAATTACCTAATTGGGTGATTGCGCTTCTTGCTGCAGGAGCATTAGCTGCCGCTCTTTCAACTGCTGCAGGACTTCTTCTTGTAAT
>CALKEO010000045.1 GCA_938088195.1 uncultured Flavobacteriaceae bacterium
ATCATTTTTATTTCTGTAAAAACCAAGATCGTTTTGTGTGTAGTTTGCATCCACACCATTCCAACTAAGAGCGTATCTATAATTTCCTGTTAATTCCTCAATATTAATAGATCCTCTAAACCCTTTTGTACTAGAAAAAGTTGGCGAATCACTTCTGTATACAATACTTTTAACATTAAATTTTTTTTTGTTATCAAAAAGATCCATTACAAACGCACTGTTGTTGGCGTTTTCAAAATCTTTTGTCGATCTCATTACACTTGTATTTAAAAATGAAATAGAGGAATGCTCATTAGCGACTTGCTGAGTTAAAGATAAAATATTGTAATTAGTAAGTGGAGCAATTTTTTGACTTCTAATTTCATTTGTTTTGGAATTTTTTATTCTTACATAGGCATTGTTAGTGATAGAATTTATGATTCCAATACTAAGTCCAGAATCAGTCGTTCCAGTAATTTTTATAGAATTTAATAGGTCAGGTTTTCCATCGTAGTTTAAAATTTCTTCATCATTTTGTAAATAATCGTCTTCATCAAAACTAATTTCATCACCTATTCTTCTACTGTAGAAAAAATTTCCAGCTCTAAATGATTGACCATCAGCTTTGTTAAATAAAGATGCTCCCTCGGTAAAAAAAGCTCGATTCTCATCAAATTGTTGTTCAAAGGGTGTTAAATTTAATTCTTTATCATCAAAAGTTACTTGACCAAAATCAGGAATTAAAGTAGCATCTAATGTAAAGCTGTTACTTATTCCGTATTTAAGATCCATTCCAGCTGAATAGTTGTTTGTTGGACGATTACCCTTTTTAAAATCAACTGAAGATTGAGCATATGGATAAAAAAACAGTCTCAGTGGTGGGGTAATGTTTTTAATATCATTGGTAATTCCCATGGATTCAGGATACTTTGCGTTTACTTGATCAACAAAATTCCAGGTATAAACTTCACCAAATTCAACAATTTTACGACCAAAATTAATTCCCCATTTTTGAATTTCTTTCGAGGGAAAACGCAAAGCACTGTAAGGTATTCTCATTTCCATACTCCATCCATCCTCAATTATAGATGCTTTTGATTCAAAAACCGTATCAAAATTTTGATCTTCATCTTTCATTAGACCAGAGGTATATCGATCTCCTAAAGTTCCCGCACTAGTTATTTGAAAACTTTGGTAATTAATATTGTCATCATAAGTATTTATCGAAATAAAAAATGTTTCAGCATTGACCTCCCAAACATCATCTCTTTGACTGAACTCAATTGGTACATCTTTTGGGTTATTGAAAATACCAGCAACGTAAACAGAACTGTCGTCGTAACCAACATAAACAAAACTTTCATAACCACTTTTTTCAGAGGAACCATTATTCGGCATCCATCTTTCAAAATTTGAAGCTGGAGTTAAATTGTCCCATTGTTTATCATCTACAATTCCGTCGATTTTTGGCGGGGAACTAAATCTTTTAATGTTAATAGTTTTTCTTTCTTGAGCAGAACCAAAAACTAAAAAAAATAGAAATAAAAAATTTAAAACGTAATTCATTAAAGTTGTTACTATATAATATTACAAAAATAGTTAGATTAGATAAACAAATTAAGGTTTAATAATGCAAAAATTATTTTTTCTATTTACAGAATTTATTAGCCATTTTATTAAATGAAAAAAAACATAATATTAGGTGGAGGGTGTTTTTGGTGTACAGAAGCAATTTTTAAAAGAACTAAGGGTGTCGAAAAAGTAGTGCCTGGATATATCGGAGGAAACACATTAAATCCAACTTACAAGGAGATTTGTACGGGTCTTACAGGTCATGCTGAAGTAATAAGTATAGATTATAATACCAATTTAATCGATTTAAGAAATATTTTAGAAATTTTTTTTTCGACACATGATCCCACAACTTTAAATAGACAAGGCAATGATGTTGGTACTCAATATAGATCGTCAATATTTACCAACGATAAGGAAGAAATTAAATTAATTTCGGATTTAATTATAAGTTTAGATAAGTCCCACGAGTTTAATAATAAAATAGTAACATCTATTGAAAATAAAACTACTTTTTATGTAGCTGAAAATTATCATCACAATTATTATGAAAATAATAAAAATATTCCTTATTGTTCAATAGTAATATCACCTAAAGTAGAAAAATTTAAAAAAAATAACAGTAAGTTTTTGAATTAGATCAGTTCTTAAACAATATCCCAAAACTCAACCACTTCATCATTTTTTTTGACATTTTAATGGAAAGATTAAAAAAGAATTTAAAAACGAATTTATCTTTTTTAAATGTTAAAATACTCACTATTGCGCCAAACATAAATCCAAACCATATTAACAAAATTTGGTAAACAGGAAATATAATTAAAAGTCTTAATGGCCAATAAATTAAAGCTGGTAGGTTATCAATAGGTAAAAGTGCTACAATAGGTCCTGAGACTTTTGCTGCAACACTTCCTGTTACCCCAAAAACAATAAATACTATTATTATTTGGAATGGAGATGATATGCCCCATTTTTCTTTTAATTTTTGAAGCATGTGTTATTTCAAAATATTAGAAATTTGATCAGCTAATTCTTTTCCAATTCTGTCTTGAGCTTCGTTTGTTGCTGCACCAATGTGAGGGGTTAATGAAATATTAGGATGCATTAATAGCTTAATTTCAGGCTTTGGTTCATTTTCAAAGGTGTCTAAACCAGCAAAAGAAACTTTTCCAGATTCTAATGCAGATACAAGTTCTACTTCATTAATTACGCCTCCTCTAGCAGCGTTAACTATACCTACACCATTTTTCATCAATTCAAATTCTTTTTTATCAATAACATACTGATTTTGAGCTGGTACATGAAGACTAATAAAATCAGATTTTTTTAATAATTCATCAAGTGGTGAAATTTTAATTTCAAAATCTATAGAATTTCCTCCCATGAAATTTAAAGTAATTTTAGTTTCCTTTAAAAACTTGTCATAAGCTAAAACGTTCATTCCAATACCAAGAGCAATTTTTGCAGTTTCTCTACCAATTCTACCAAAACCAATGATTCCAATTGTTTTACCTCTTAGTTCAACTCCTTTTGCGTAGGTTTTTTTAAGTTTCTTAAAATTACTATCTCCTTGTAATGGCATATTTCTATTGGATTCGTGTAAAAAACGAACACCACCATATAAATGAGCAAATACTAGCTCAGCAACAGAGGATGAAGAAGCTGCAGGCGTATTTATAACACTCAAGCCCTTACTGCGGGCGTATTCAACATCAATATTATCCATTCCAACACCTCCTCTTCCAATTATTTTTAAACTAGGGCACTGGTCAATTAAATCTTTTCTAACTGTTGTGGCGCTTCTAACAAGAAGAACAGCAATATTTTCAGTTTGAATATGATTAATTAGTTGTTCTTGGGCTACAGTAATTGTAGAAATATTAAATCCAGCTTTTTCCAAAGCATCTTTTCCGCTTTGTGAAATACCATCATTTGCCAATATATTTATCATTAATTTAAATTTTAAACATTATTTTTTAATTCTTTCATAACCTCAACTAAGACATTTACTGATGAAATGTCCATAGCATTATATATGGATGCCCGATAGCCTCCAACAGATCGGTGACCATTAACTCCGCTAATATTAGCATTTTTACACATCTTGTCGAATTGTTCTTTGTGTTGATTGTTTTTAAGATTAAAAGTTGCATTCATACAACTTCTATCCTCAATAGAAGCAAAACCTTCAAATAATTCATTGGAGTCAATTTCATTGTAAATTAAGTTTGATTTTTTTGAGTTTTTTTCTTCAATAGAACTTATGCCACCATTTTCTTTTAACCACTGTAAAGTAAGCATTGAAGTGTATACAGCAAAAACAGGAGGGGTATTAAACATGCTATCCTTATCGATATGAACTCTGTAATCAAGCATTGAAGGAATTTGTCTATCAACCTTTCCAAGAATATCCTCTTTTACAACAACTAGGGTTGTTCCTGCTGGACCCATGTTTTTTTGAGCACCTGCATAAATTAAATCAAATTTTGAAAAATCAATATTTGTTGAAAATATATCTGAGCTCATATCAGCAATTAGTGGTACGTTTGTAGTTGGAAGGGCCTTTATTTGAGTTCCGAAAATTGTATTATTTGTTGTTAAATGTACGTAATCGAGATTTTGATCAATATCGAAGCCTTTAGGAATGTAATTAAAGTTTTTATCTTTTGAAGAGGCTAGTTCAACAACTTCTCCAAATAATTTAGCTTCTTTAATGGCTTTTGTAGACCATGAACCAGTATTTAGATAGCCAGCTTTATTTTGCAATAAATTATAAGCAGTCATTAAAAACTGAAGACTCGCTCCACCCTGAAGGAAAAGCGCTTTGTATCCTTTATTTTCGAGGTTTAATAACTCTAATGCTAAACTAGTGGCATGATCCATTATTTCAACGAAATCTTTACTTCTATGGGAAATTTCTATTAATGAAAGTCCGCTATTATTTATGTTAAGAATGGCATCTGAGGCTTTTTTAATTACTTCTTCAGGAAGAATGCTAGGGCCTGCGCTAAAATTGTGTATTTTCATTATTGTTTTTTAAAAAAGTGCAAATTAATCAAATGATAGAAATTATTTCATAATATTTAAATAAGATATCATCAGATTTTTAACAAAAAATCTAAAGTATCAATATTGTCTGCGTAATTGTTAATTTTTGGATTTTGACTTAACCCAAAGTTAATAGAATTTGAAATATTTAAATTACTTACAACACATTGCAAAGAATCTTTTAAACTATTGATTTTTTTTTGTAACTCTGAAATCGAATTATAATTTTCATAAAACAAACAAGCAATAGGCGAACCTAGTTTATCATCCTCTTTAATCATAAGAAACCCATTTTCTATAAATTTTTGTTCACTCATTAAATAAACTGCCTTGTTGTAATCGTAATTGTTAGCATATTTGTTATGATTGATAATATCACGAAAGTCATAGATGGCATTAAATAACAAATCAAAGTTGTAGTTTTTTGGAACAAAAATTTTAGAAACACTTCTACAACCCATTCCGAAGTAATTAAAAATGTCTTTTCCAAGATTCTTTAAATCTCTTTCAGATTCGTTTCCGTCTAAAATGGCGATGGAGTGTCTGTTTTTCCTAAGAAGTCTTGGGTAGTTTTTAAAGTAATATTCAAAATGTTTAAATGAACTATTACTTCCTGTTGCAATTACACCATGAAAGTTTTTTAGTGGTTTTTCAACAAATTTTATTTTGTTTTTAAAACCTGGCAATAATGATTCGATAAAATCTACAATTAAAGGGATTAATATTTTGTCATCAGACGATAGTTTGATTAAACAATTGTAATTTAATAACATAGCACACAAAAAATCGTGGAATCCAACCAGAGGAAGATTTCCAGCCATAATAATTGCGACAGTTTTGTCAGAGCAATCTTTTATTTCATATTGTTTTGTCCATAAAATTATATTGTTTTCACAAAGTTCTTTGCTCCAATGGTTTAAAGCTAAAAAGATGTAGTCTTTGGTAAACCAATTGTTGAATTGGTGGGCTAAGATGATTTGTTTTTCAAACTTTTTAATCCAAAAATCATAACTAGAATCTTTCTTTGATTTACAAAGGCTCTCCAAAAGTTTTCCTAATTGACTCAGTGCGTTTATTCTTTTATCTAATGTGTTCACTAAATTTGTTAAGAATTTTAATTCAATTACTTTTGCATACAAATCTATAGAAAGAAACTGTAATTACCATGGCTATTAAAATTACTGATGAGTGTATAAATTGTGGAGCTTGTGAGCCTGAATGCCCCAACACAGCTATATATGAAGCTTCTTATGAATGGAAGTATTCAGATGGAACAAGTTTACTTGGAGACATTAAACTTCCTAATGGAAAGATAGCCAATGCCGATAAGGAGCAAGAACCTGTTTCCGATGAATTTTATTTTATTGCTACAGATAAGTGTACAGAATGTGTAGGTTTTCATGAGGAACCTCAATGTGCCGCAGTATGCCCAGTAGATTGTTGCGTACCTGACGAAGACAATGTCGAGACGGAAGATTTCCTTAAAGGAAAACAAAAATTTATGCACCCTGAAAATTAATATATGAAAGCTGGAATAGTTGGTCTTCCTAACGTTGGTAAATCCACACTTTTTAATTGTTTGTCTAATGCAAAAGCTCAAAGTGCAAATTTTCCTTTTTGTACCATTGAACCTAATATTGGCATAATCAATGTGCCTGATAAAAGACTTGAAAAATTAGAAATACTTGTAAATCCTGAAAAAGTCATCCCAGCAACTGTGGAAATAGTTGATATTGCAGGTTTAGTTAAAGGGGCTAGTAAAGGGGAGGGGTTGGGTAATCAGTTTTTAGCAAATATTAGAGAAACGGATGCTATTTTACATGTTTTAAGATGTTTTGATGATGATAACATAGTTCATGTTGAGGGTTCGGTAAATCCAGTAAGAGACAAAGAAATAATTGATCTTGAGTTACAGCTGAAAGATTTAGAAACAGTAGAAAAAAAGTTAGATAAAATTAAAAGGTTAGTTAAAACTGGTAATAAAGACGCCATTAAGGAATCAAATATTTTAAATAAAATTATAAATCATTTACATAGTTTTAACCCTGTTAGAGGTCTTGATTTTTCAAATGAAGAAAAAGATTACGTTGATACAATTCAACTTATAACAAGTAAACCAGTTTTATATGTTTGTAATGTTGATGAATCATCTGCTATTAATGGAAATAAACACGTCGATGATTTAAAAGCTTCTTTAGAAAACGAGAATGCAGAAGTGATGATTTTAGCAGTTGGCACTGAAGCAGATATAAATGAGTTAGATAGTTATGAAGATAGGCAAGCCTTTCTTTTAGATATTGGCCTTTCAGAACCTGGATCAACTAAACTTATAAAAAAAGCTTACGATTTGTTAAATCTCCAGACTTATTTTACTGCTGGAGTCAAAGAGGTTAGGGCGTGGACAATAAACAAAGGCATGACCGCACCAAAAGCAGCTGGAGTGATACACACTGATTTTGAAAAAGGCTTTATAAGAGCAGAAGTTATTTCATATAATAATTACATTAAATATGGTAGTGAATCTAAAGTCCGTGATGCAGGAAAGTTAAATATTGAGGGCAAGGACTATATTTTATTAGACGGGGATATAATGCATTTTAGATTTAATGTTTAAAAAAGATTTCAACAACCTCTGAAACATATTGTTAATTAATTTTTAATTACATCATATTATATTTTTTATTGATATACTATATTAGCTACTATACTGATAAATGGCTATTTCATCAAACTATACTGAGGATAATATTAGATCTCTTGATTGGAAAGAGCATATTAGAATGCGTCCTGGAATGTCCATTGGTAAACTTGGAGATGGTTCATCTCCTGACGATGGGATTTATATTTTATTAAAAGAAATTCTTGATAATTCTATTGATGAATTTGTCATGGGTGCCGGAAAAACAATTGAAATTTCAATTTCCGACAGAGGTGTTTCAGTTCGTGATTATGGTAGAGGAATTCCACTAGGAAAAGTTGTAGATGTTGTTTCAAAAATGAATACCGGAGGAAAGTACGATACTAGAGCTTTTAAAAAATCTGTTGGACTTAATGGTGTTGGTACAAAAGCAGTAAATGCTTTGTCTTCGATTTTTAAAGTTGAATCTTGCAGAGAAGGTAAATTAAAATCCGTTGTCTTTGAAAAAGGAAATCTTGTTGATGATTTTCCTGAAGAAGAAACATCTAGAAGAAAAGGAACAAAAATTTCATTTTACCCAGATAATATAATTTTTAAAAATTATAAATACAGAGCAGAGTATGTTTCTAAAATGCTTAAGTACTATGTTTATTTAAACCCTGGGTTGACTATAGTTTTTAATGGAGATAAGTATTCTTCTGACAATGGTTTAAAAGATCTTCTTGAAGACAATAATGATATTGAAAAACTACTTTACCCTATAATTCACTTAAAAGGAAATGATATTGAAGTTGCTTTAACACACAGCCGTGTGCAGTACAGCGAAGAGTATTATTCTTTTGTCAATGGTCAACACACAACTCAGGGAGGTACTCATCAGTCAGCTTTTAGAGAATCAATTGTAAAAACAATCAGAGATTTTTATGGAAAACAATATGATTCATCTGATATAAGAAAATCTATAATAGCTGCAATAAGTATAAAGGTTATGGAGCCTGTCTTTGAGTCACAGACTAAAACTAAATTAGGTTCAACCGAAATGGGTGGAAAGTTGCCAACCGTAAGATCATATATCAATGAATTTATAGGTAAGTATTTAGATAATTATTTACATAAAAATCCTGAAATATCTGAAAAAATTCTGAAGAAAATTGTTCAAGCTGAAAAAGAAAGAAAAGAACTTTCAGGAATTAGAAAACTAGCAAGAGAAAGAGCTAAAAAATCTAGTCTTCACAATAAAAAATTAAGGGATTGTAGGGTACATTTAAATGATATGAGTAAAGAAAACAGGTTGGATTCTACACTTTTTATCACAGAGGGTGATTCTGCAAGTGGTTCAATTACGAAATCAAGAAATGTTAATACCCAAGCAGTATTTAGTTTAAGAGGAAAGCCATTGAACTGTTATTCGATGAGTAAAAAAATTGTTTATCAAAATGAAGAATTTAATTTGTTACAAGCAGCTCTTAACATTGAGGAAAGTATCGAATATTTAAGATATAATAATATTGTAATTGCAACAGATGCAGACGTGGACGGAATGCATATTAGGTTATTGTTAATTACGTTTTTTTTACAATTTTTTCCTGAACTAATAAAAGAAGGACATTTGTTTATTCTGCAAACGCCTCTTTTTAGAGTTAGAAACAAAAAAGAAACGATTTATTGTTATTCTGAAAAAGAAAGAATAGCTGCAGTTGAAAAACTAGGTAGTAAACCTGAAATAACTAGATTTAAAGGATTGGGTGAAATATCTCCTAATGAATTTAAACATTTTATAGGTGAAAATATTCGTTTAGATCCTGTTATGCTAGATGAGAATTTTACTATTGAAGATTTGTTGTCATTTTACATGGGAAAAAACACACCGGATAGACAAAAATTTATAATTGATAATCTTAAAGTTGAATTGGACAGAATAGAAACATAAATGAAGAATTTGATAAATTCAGATAATATGGACGAAGAGAATTTAGGAGATTCTTTAATTAGGGTTTCAGGAATGTATAAGGACTGGTTTTTAGATTACGCCTCCTACGTAATTCTTGAACGTGCTGTTCCGTCTATTGAAGATGGGTTTAAGCCAGTTCAAAGAAGGATTCTTCATTCAATGAAAGATTTAGATGATGGACGCTTTAATAAGGTTGCTAACATTGTAGGTCATACAATGCAGTATCATCCTCACGGCGATGCAAGTATTGCTGATGCAATGGTTCAAATTGGTCAAAAAGAGTTATTGATTGAAACTCAGGGTAACTGGGGAAATATATTAACTGGAGATAGATCAGCTGCATCAAGGTATATAGAGGCAAGGTTATCTAAATTTGCTCTAGAAGTAGTTTTTAGCCCTAAAATTACTCAATGGCAAGCATCTTACGATGGTAGAAGAAAAGAACCTATTAATTTACCAGCAAAGTTTCCTTTATTACTTGTTCAAGGTGGTGAAGGTATTGCTGTTGGTTTATCAACAAAAATTTTACCTCATAATTTTGTAGAACTAATAGACGCCTCAATAAAGTGTTTAAAAGGGCAAAAGTTTGTTATTTACCCTGATTTTCCAACTTCTGGGATAGTTGATGTTACAAATTATAACGATGGTTTAAGAGGTGGTCGAATAAAGGTTAGAGCGAGAATTAATCAATTAAATAAAAATACTCTTGTTATAAATGAAATTCCATTTTCAACAACTACATCTTCACTTATAGAATCAATTTTAAAAGCAAATGACAATGGCAAGATTAAAATCAAAAAAATTGAAGATAATACTGCAAATGATGTTGAAGTTTTGGTTCATTTACCCACTGGAGTTTCTCCAGATAAGACAATAGATGGACTATTTGCATTTACATCATGCGAAACATCCATTTCTCCTCTAGGTTGCGTTATCGAGGATAACAAGCCTTTATTTATAGGAGTTTCAGAAATCTTAAAAAAATCTACCGAGCATACAAAAGAGTTGCTTAGGTTAGAGCTGGAGTTTAAAAAAAGTGATTTAGAAAACCAGTGGCATTACGCGTCTTTGGAAAGAATTTTTATTGAAAATAGAATTTATCGAGATATTGAGGATGTTGAAACTTGGGATGGTGTAATTAAAGCAATTTTTGAGGGACTTACTCCCTTTGTTAAAAAATTAAAACGTGACATTGTTGAGGAAGATATTGTCAGGCTAACAGAAATCAAAATTAAAAGGATTTCGAAATTTGATATAGATAAAGCTCAGTTAAAGATAGAATCTATTGAGGAGGAATTAAAACAGATAAATTATCATCTTAATAATTTAACTGAATTTGCTATTCAATTTTTTAAAAACCTGAAGTTGGTTTACGGAAAAGACAAAAAAAGAAAAACTGAAATTAGAATATTTGAAGATGTTGATGCTAAAAAAGTAGTCGTTAAAAACTCAAAGCTTTATGTTAATAGAGAAGAGGGTTTTGTTGGAACATCAATTAGAAGAGATGAGTTTGTTGAAGAGTGTTCAGATATTGATGATATTATAGTATTTACCGAAGAGGGTAAAATGATGGTGAGCAAGGTTGATTCAAAAAAGTTTATTGCCAAAAATATAAATCACGTGGCTGTTTTTAAGAAAAAAGATTCCAGAACGGTTTACAATATGATTTACAGGGATGGGAAAAAAGGAACGTCTTTCATAAAAAGATTTAGTGTTACCGGGGTAACAAGAGATAAAATGTATGATTTAACAAGAGGTTCAGAGGGGTCTAAGGTGTTGTATTTTTCTGCAAATCCTAATGGTGAGGCTGAAATTGTAAATATTATTTTAAGACAATCAGGGTCAATCAAAAAATTAAAATGGGAATTAGATTTCGCTGACCTAGAGATAAAAGGTAGAGCTTCTAAAGGGAATATAGTTACTAAATATTCAGTAAATAAAATTGAATTCAAAGAAAAGGGATTGTCTACTTTAAAACCAAGGAAAATATGGTTTGACGAAACCGTACAACGACTCAATACTGACGAAAGAGGCGAGTTGTTAGGAGAGTTCAAAAGTGATGACACTTTGCTTATAATCAAGCAAAATGGAACTCTTAAAATAATTAAACCTGACTTGAATATGCATTTTCCAGATGATATGATTATTTTGGAAAAATGGATTCCAGAAAAACCTCTTTCTGCTATTTATTTTGATGGCAGTAAAGAAAGGTATTACATTAAGCGTTTTCTAGCCTCATTTTCCAAGACAGATCAGCAGTTTATTCCACTTGGGAATAAAAATCAATTAGAAATTATTTCAGCTGACTGGAAACCTGTTATTGAAATAAGTTTCTCCAAAACATCCAAGGGGCAAAAAGACAATATAATTCAAAATATTGAAGAATTAATTTCTGTAAAAGGAATTAAAGCTATAGGAAATCAGCTTACTTCATTAAAAGTTAAAAACATAAATTTACTAGAATCTATTCCGTACACTCCACCTGAAAAAGTAACCCTAATGGAACTTGAAGTAAACGTTGAGGAAAGTATAGTTCGAGAAACAGATTTAAATACTGATAAACCATCAAATAATAATCAAGGTCAAACGGAATTAGATTTTTAAAAAATTTTTAATCAGTAATTTTTTCTAATGGTTTGTTGTTGATTTTTTTTGCCCTCCCTCTTTTTTTGTTTACTATATCACCAACATATGAGTACTCAAACGTATACTCATCCAAAGAGGTGCTTAGAATCTTCATTTGAATCGATTTTTCTTCTGATAAGTTTTTTGGATTAATTTTCTTTAAAATACACTCACAGTCTGAAACCCAAGTTACATAAGAGGAATCAATTGTATTGTTGAAATAGTCAACTTCAATATCATTAGTTCTCGTAAAGTAAGTTTTAAGAGATTTTCCGTTGGAAGATGTCGATTCAAATTCAAATGTACCGGTTTGAAATTGTAGACAATTCCTTTCTTGTTGATAGCAAGAAAAAAACAAAAAACACAAGGTTAAATAGTATTTTTTCATATACAAAGGTAATTTAATTTTGAAATACCTTGAAAGAGTTATCTTCATAAAAAAGAATAATTTCTTTTATGTTTTTTTTAGATTTATGATTCACAGGACTTTCTGATCTATCAGATTTGAGTAGGGAAGAGACGTTATTTGAGTGTATCGAATCGTTGTTTAATATTCCTTTTACAAGCCAATCTATTGAAATGTTTTCAAAAGAATCTGATATTTTTATTAAAAAATCTAAGCTTGGTTTATTTCTCCCGCTTAATACATGAGAAACGC
This sequence comes from uncultured Flavobacteriaceae bacterium, assembly GCA_938088195.1. Lineage (GTDB taxonomy): Bacteria > Bacteroidota > Bacteroidia > Flavobacteriales > Flavobacteriaceae > MAG-121220-bin8. Next base: position 12,472 of record CALKEO010000045.1, read on the forward strand.
TAGATCTTTGAACTCCTATTTTTTTAGCAAATTGGGACGCTGAAAGATCGTTAGATTCTAAAATATACAATAATCTTTTATTGAAATTTTCCATGTATACATTTGTAAAATTAATAAAATATTTTAAGAATCAAAGTTAATATTAAGTATTAAATTAAAATAAATCTTTACTTTAATTAATACAGTTTAAAATACTTAAAAACAATAAGTTAACTATTTTATTATAAATTTTGTATACAATTGTAATATTAATTATTTTTTTAATGTATTTTTTTATTTAAAAATTTACATATGTAAATAATTCTATCATTAAATTTGTACATATTTATTTAATGAAAGATTTTAATTTTTATGATAATTTTAAAGTAAAGTCCTTAAATGGTAGATATATAACTAATGACTCTATTTATAAATTACACAAAGTACACAATTATTCGATCCTTGGTTATAGTGTTGATAATAAACCTATTTATTACTTTAGGGTGGGTTCTGGAAAGAAAAAGATTTTGATTTGGTCACAAATGCACGGAAATGAATCAACTTCAACTAAAGCTCTTTATGATGCCCTTTCGTATTTTTCTAAAATTGATCATAATTCTTTATCTCATCTCTCTCTTCATATAATACCAATTTTGAACCCAGATGGAGCTCTTGTTTATTCAAGGGAAAATTATAACAATGTAGATCTCAATAGAGATGCTCTTTTATTAACTCAAAAGGAGAGTGTTCTATTGAGAGATTTATACAAAGTAATTAAACCACATTATTGTTTTAATCTTCATGATCAAAGAAGTATATACTCTGTCTCAAACACAAAAAATCCTTCTATATTATCTTTTCTTTCACCATCTGCTGATTCTAAAAAGTCTGAAACTAAGTCAAGAATAATTAGTATGAAAATTATAGCTTCAATGAGTAAAAAATTATCAACTATTATACCCGATTGTTTTTCAAGATATAACGATGATTATAATGAAAATTGTGTAGGAGATACTTTTCAATCACTTGGCACTCCAACTATACTTTTTGAATCAGGTCATTATCAAAACGATTACCAAAGAGAAAATACAAGAAAGTACATGTGTTTTGCACTAATTTCATCTCTATTTTCAATTGCTTTTGATGATTTCACAAAATTTAATCACGAAGATTATTATTTGATTCCTAAAAACACATCTTATTTGACAGACGTATTTTTAAGAAATGTTAAAGTTAAGCAAGATGGAAAATATTTCACAACAAATATTTCTATTATGTATAGGGAGTTTCTTAACAATATTTCAAATCAAATAGAATTTGAACCTTACATTGACAAAAAAGGAGATTTGGAAAATATGTTTGGTCACAATGACATTGACTTCAGTAATGTTAGTAAACGTTTTGATTTAAATATGAATCCTGTAAACGATTTGATATCTAGGGTAGATTAATTACGAATAATTCAATAAAATTTAAATTTATTTGAAATTTATTCAATACATTTGCATTTTCATAATTTATAAATCAATATAATGAGTAAAATTAAATTAGATGAAATTGATCACCAAATATTAGATCTTTTAATTGATAACACAAGAACCGCTTTTACTGATATAGCCAAAAAACTATTAATTTCTGCTGGTACTGTTCATGTTAGAGTAAAAAAAATGGAAGATGCTGGAATTATTAAAGGATCATCCTTAACTTTAGATTACAAAAAGTTAGGTTATACTTTTATAGCATATATTGGAATATTTTTAGAAAAAACTCATCAAACAAAGTTTGTATTAAAAAATTTAGAGGCTGTCCCCTTTGTTACAGTTGCTCACATCACAACTGGAAAATTTAATATTTTTTGTAAAGTACGCGCAAAAAGTACTGACCATGCAAAACAAATTATTTTTGATATTGATGATATTGATGGTGTATCAAGAACTGAAACTATGATTTCCTTAGAGGAAAGCATAAATGATAAAAAACGTTTGATGCACAGAATTTTTAATGAACTTTAAACATTATCCATCTCTGTGAGAAAGCTTACCAAAAAAGAAAGGTTTAAAGATAAAGTTCTTTCCAAGTTTCAAGTTTATAATAGTATTTTTTCAACTCTTCCTTATGAAAGTATTTCAAATACTGGTGTAATGTTACCTCTGTTTGAGAAGATCTGTATTGAGGGATATGAAAAAAACAATAATCCTTCCCAAATAGTTGATTATTTTTTTAGTACCTATTTAAACGAAAATAGTGAAAATGAAAAAATTGATTTACTCTTTCAGTTTATACAATATATTGAAAGACAAGTAGTGTTATTTGATGCAGTTGAAGATGCGGCATTTTCAAAAATTAATAATTTAGATGGTATAGGAACTTTAAGAAGTTTAAAAGAAGAAGTTGAATCTAAAAATAAAAAGAAAGAATTTAAAAAATACTTATCTAAATTTAAGGTAAGGCCGGTGCTAACAGCCCACCCAACTCAGTTCTATCCTGGTTCAGTTTTAGGTATCATTACGGATTTAACTAAGGCAGTCAAGGATAATGATTTAGTTGAAATTAAAACATTACTGTCACAATTAGGAAAAACACCATTTTTTAAAAACAAAAAACCATCTCCTTATGATGAAGCAGTAAGTTTAACATGGTATTTAGAAAACGTATTTTATAATTCCATAAGTAATATTTACAAATACATTAGATCAAATATTTTTGATGGAAAAGAATTTAATAACGATATCATAAATTTAGGTTTTTGGCCTGGAGGTGATAGAGATGGGAACCCATTTGTAACCACTGAAATTACTTTAGAGACTGCAAATAAGTTAAGGAGTGACATTATAAAAAATTATTACAGAGATATAAGGAAGTTAAGAAGAAGATTAACTTTTAAAAACATAGAATCGATAATAATTGATCTTGAAAGTAGACTATACTCTAGCATTACGGAGTTTAATGACAAGCCAAAAATTAGTTTAAAGGATTTAAAAAAACAATTATACAGAGTAAGAGAGGTTTTAATATCAGAACATAAATCTTTATTCCTTGATCAATTGGATGATTTAATTAATAAAGTAAATATTTTTGGATACCATTTTGCAAGTTTGGATATCAGACAAGATTCTAGAATACATAGTCAAGCGTTTGAAAGTATTTTTAAAATTGCACAAAAAAGTATAATACCTAAAATTAAAGTTGATTACAGCAAACTAAGTAATGAAGAAAAAATTAAAATTCTTTCTAAATTAAAAGGGAATATAACTTTAGATTCTTTTAGTGAAAAAGATTTAGCTGTTCCAATTTTAGGCTCTATTAGAGCTATGAAAACTATTCAAAATTCCAATGGGGAAATGGGTTCTAATAGGTATATAATAAGTAATAATCAATCTGCTGTAAATATTCTTGAAGTTTTTACAATGTTTAAGTTAAGTGACTGGAACACTCCTTCCGTTGATATAGTTCCATTGTTTGAAACAGTTTCTGACCTCAAAGTTGCAGCTATTGTAATGGAATCTGTTTACAACAATACTTTATACAGAAAGCATTTGAATTCAAGAGGAGATCAACAAACCATAATGTTAGGTTTTTCTGATGGAACTAAGGATGGTGGTTATTTAATGGCTAATTGGAGTATTTTGAAAGCTAAAGAATCTCTAACATCTATTTCTAGAAAATACGGTATTAAAGCTGTGTTTTTTGACGGAAGAGGAGGTCCTCCAGCCAGGGGAGGAGGAAATACACATCAATTTTATGCTTCTATGGGAACTTTTGTGGAATCTGATGAAATTCAATTAACAGTACAAGGCCAAACTATAAGTTCAAATTTTGGAACTATAGATTCTTGTCAATATAATCTTGAACAATTGCTTAGTGCTGGCATTCAAAATAGGGTACTGAATCTTGATTCAAATGACTCTAAAAAAGAAGATAAGTCTATTTTAGATAATTTAGCTAAAATTAGCTATAAAGCTTACACTGATTTTAAAAATCATCCAAAATTTGTGCCATACCTTGAACATATGAGTACTATAAGGTATTATGCAAAAACTAATATTGGAAGTAGACCATCCAAAAGAGGAAAATCTGATGATAAATTTGATTTTAGTTCACTTAGAGCTATTCCTTTTGTTGGAAGTTGGAGTCAATTAAAGCAAAATGTTCCTGGTTTTTTTGGAGTTGGCACAGCACTTAAGTATTATCACGATAAGAACAAGTTTTTTGAATTAAAAAAACTTTACCAAAGATCAGCTTTCTTTAGAACTCTTATTTCAAATAGTATGATGAGTTTAACAAAATCTTTTTTCAAATTGACTGCTTACATGAAAGAAGATCCTGAATTTGGTGAATTTTGGACACTTATTTACGATGAGTATAAGTTATCAAAATCATTAATCTTAAAATTATCTGGTTATAAAATATTAATGGAAAATGAGCCAGCCAATAAAGATTCAATTCAAACAAGAGAAAAGATTGTATTACCCTTGATAACAATTCAACAATATGCATTAAGAAAAATTAAAGCAATTGAAAGAGGAGAAATTAATAAAAGTGAATTAAAAACTTACGAAAAAATGGTCACCAGATCTCTCTTCGGAAATATTAATGCTAGTAGAAATTCAGCTTAATTATAGAGAGTAATATTTAAAAGCTTTAAGTATTAAATTGTTGTCAACCTCTATATCGTATACTGGTTTGCCAATATCCTTAATTAAAACAAAATTGATTTTTCCGTGACTATTTTTTTTGTCATGAACTAAGAGCTTCGTAATCTTATCAATATCATTTTTATCAAATAATACCTTGTTGTAAATACTCAATATATGAGATTTTATATTATTTAATTTTTTAGATGAAAAACCAAATAATTTACTTGAAATATGTGAAGCTAATACAATGCCAATTGCAATAGCTTCTCCATGTAAAAGTCTGTTTTTAGATTTTAAAAAATAGGATTCAATTGCATGACCCAATGTATGTCCAAAATTTAGAGCTTTTCTCTCCTTATTTTCCTTTTTATCTAATAAAACAATTTCGTTTTTAATCTTAATTGAATTTCTTATAGTCTGAAGGTTTTTAAAATCTATACTGGTATTTGCTGAAATTAATTTATTGAAGATTTTAGAGGAAGAAATTATAGAATGCTTGAAAATTTCAGCATATCCACTAATTAGCTCATTCTCATTTAATGTATCTAAATAAAGGGTATCTACAATAACCATTTTTGGATCATAAAATGTTCCGATTTGATTTTTTAAAACTCCTAAATCTATTCCTGTCTTGCCGCCAACAGATGCATCTACCATTGATAGTAGAGTAGTTGGAATATTAATGTAATCTATTCCTCTTTTAAAAGTACTAGCTATAAATCCACCCATATCTCCCACAACCCCACCTCCTAAATTGAGAATTAAACTTTTTCTGTCTCCACTTAGCTCGGATAATTTGTCCCATAACTGAGCACAGGATTTTATGTTTTTATTTTTTTCACCTGGTTTTGAAAGAATTTTGTTAAAATTAAATTTTTGAATTTGTTTTAAAAAAACCTCTAAACAATATTTCTGAGTATTGTCATCTAAATGAATAAAGATTTGAGAATAATTGTTTGCTTTGATAAATAAACTAAGCTCTGTATATCCACTTGAACTAAAATAAATTGAGTAATTTTTTGATTTAATTTCTTTCATTAAAATACATGATATTTTACAAAATAACATCTTTTTTTATTAAAAAACCATGTAAATTAGTATTATAAATTTAAAGTAATTGGATTCAATATTTAGTAATACTAAAGAAGCATTTTCCTTAAAAACAAATTTTCAGCTTCATAGAGCTAAATTTTTATTTAAAATCATACAAAACAAGTTTCTTGTAAGATTAGGCACAACGTTTACCAATTTTTCTTTAAAATTCAGACTTCCAGTAACCTCAATCATAAAATTTAGTGTTTTCAATCATTTTTGTGGAGGGATTTCTGAAAAAGATTGTGAACCTGTTATCACTAAAATGTATAAAAGAAATGTTCATTCAGTGTTAGATTTCTCAACAGAAGCATTTAATAGCGAAGAACAATTTGATGATTGTTATAAAAAAAAGATATCGATAATTAATTTTATTAAATCTAGAACTGAAATCCCATTTGCTGTTTTTAAACCGACTTGTTTGGGAAGAATTGATTTATTTAAAAAAGTATCCTCAAAGGTCCAATTAAACTTTTTAGAAAACGAGGAATGGAATAGGGTTGTTAAAAGATTTCAAGGTATCTGTCAAAAAGCTTTTGAGAATAATATTAAAATTTTGATTGATGCTGAGGAAACATTTGTACAAAATGCAATTGATGATTTAGCAATTAAGATGATGCTGATTTACAATAAAAATAATCCAATAGTTTACAATACTGTTCAAATGTATAGATGGGATCGTTTAGATTATATGAAAGATTTGTTAAAAAATAAAGGAATTGTTTTTGGATTTAAATTGGTTAGGGGTGCTTATATGGAAAAGGAACGTGAATACGCATCCCTAATGAATATCAAATCTCCTATTTGTTTGGACAAATCTTCTACTGATATAAATTTTGATAAAGGATTGGATTTTATTTTTAATAATATTGATAAAGTAAGTCTTGTTTGTGGTTCTCATAATGAGCACTCAACATTAAAAATTATGAAAAAAATGTCTGAACTTGGTATTTCTAAAAACGATGAAAAGGTTTGGTTTGGGCAATTGTATGGAATGAGTGATAACATTACTTTTAATTTATCAAAAGTTGGATATAATGTTTTTAAAATACTTCCATTTGGTCCAGTTAGAAATCTAATGCCCTATTTAATAAGAAGAGCTGAGGAGAATTCATCAGTTAAAGGTCAGACAGGCAGGGAATTACAGTTAATAGTTACGGAAATAAACAGAAGAAAATTAAAAAAAATATTTATAAATAAAGATTCTTAATGGTTGCTTTTCTAGAACAATTTTCAATTTTATAATATAATTTATCTTCTTGGTTTTTGCTTTCGACTATATAAATCTTACAGGAATCTAATTCAACATTACTCTTTGAAAAATCAACTTTGAAATTATTAATAATATTGGTTTTTTTGATTTTAGATGAGTCGTTAATTGAAACAAAAATCCATTCTTTTTTTTGAATGTCAGCTAACACTCTTTTGTTTGGGGAATAATTAAAAGTTGCCTCTTTTTTGTTCATAAAAAAAAATAAAAAAATTAAACCAATTGTAAATCCAAAAAAATAAAAAAGTAATCGCTTATATAAACTCATCATATGTGATTGGTTATGGTTATTCTTCTTTTGAAATCATTTAGATAACTTATCTCTACAAGCGAATGATCTATTTTATAATAATTAAGTAAAACTTCAGGCCATTCAATGATAATTATATTGTTTGTTTCAAAATAATCCATGATTCCAAGATCATCTACTTCATTTTTACTTTCCAAACGAAATAAATCCATATGAAAAATAGAATTGCCTTTGTCAGTTAAGTATTCATTAATTAAACTGTAGGTAGGACTATTTACATTATCCTTAATTTTCAATCCCAAACAAATTTCTTTAACTAATGTTGTCTTTCCAGCCCCAACTATTCCTTTAATGAAATAATTTTTCGATTGACAATTTTTGATTACAAAATCACTTGCTTTATTTAAATCATTTTTAGTATATATAAAATCCATATTATTTCGGATCTATTACAATAAACGGAACTAACATTTCTTCCATCGATATTCCACCATGCTGATAAGTGTTTTTAAACATATTTACGTAGTTGTTATAATTGTTTGAATATACAAAGTAAGTTTTCTCTTTCGCAAAAATATAACAACTTGATAAGTAATTAGATGGAAGTAAAAAATCAGAGGGTTCCTTTAAACTTAATGCTTCTTTTTTTGTTGAGTGAATTTGTTTTGATGTTTTATATCTTAAATTATTAGAAATTTCTTTATCGCCAGAAACCAAAGCAGGTTTCTCAACACTAATAGTACCATGATCCGATGTTAAAATTATTTTAAAACTTAAAGTTTTAGCTTTTTTTATTATATCATTTAGTTTAGAGTTATTGTACCATCCTTTTGTGAGCTCCCTGTAAGCTTTATCGCTCGAAGCTAATTCTTTGATGAATTTAACATCTTTTTTGGCGTGTGAAATCATATCAACAAAATTGTATACAAGTACAGTTAAATCATTTTTCTTGTGATTGTTTAAATTATTTAAGAATAATTCACCATCTTTTGAATTAGAGATTTTATGATATTTAAAATTATTTTTTAAACCTAATCTTATAAACTGCTTATTTAGTAATTCACTTTCAAATTTATTCTTTCCATCCTCATTAGTTTCGTTAATCCAATACATTGAATGAGCATTGCTAATTTCCAGTGGACTTAATCCCGCAAAAATTGAATTTCTTGCATATTGAGTTGTGGTTGGTAGTATACTAGGATAAATTAAATCAGTTTTGATATGACAATTTTCAATTACATACGGTTCGATTGACTTCCACTGATCAAACCTTAAATTATCAATTAAAATCATTAAAGTTGAATGGTTTTTTGATAATTCTGGTACTATTTTTTTTTTAAATAAATTAATTGAGGAAAGGTAATTACTAGTATGAATTAAATCTTTATAATTTTTTTCAATGAAATTTGAATATAATTTATTAGCTTGTTTTTTTTGAGATAAAAGAATTTCATAAATATCTTGTTCGCCAATTTCACACAATTCCAATTCCCAAAAAGTAAGAGTTTTATAAACATCTATCCATTCTTCAATTGTTTCTGAATAATTAATTTTATTGTTTAAGTCCAAAAATATTTTTTGATAATTAGAAATGGTTTTGCTGCTAATTATTTCTTTTTTTCTAAAAATTTTAGTTAAACTCATTAATATTTGATTCGGATTTAGAGGTTTAACTAAATAGTCACTTATTTTTAATCCTATAGCATCTTCTACTGTGTCATTATCATAATTTTGAGAAATCATTAATAATGGAATATTTGAATGATGTGTTCGAATTATTTCTATTGTCTCAGTGCCTGATAAGCCTGGCATATTTTGATCTAATAGTATTGCATCATATGAGTTTTTTGAAATAATATCTAATCCCTCAAGTCCACTTTTACATGTTGTTGTTTTGTATCCTTTTTTTTCTAAAAAAAGGATATGAGACTTGAAATGGTCAATTTCATCATCAATCCACAAAATATTTTTCATTAAAATATATATAGACTCAAATTTAATTAATTATAAATTCTAACAAATATTATTTTTAATATTAAAAATCTAATTAATTCATTTTTCATACTTTTGCGTCGATGAAATTAACTGCAATTACAATTGCTAAGATGTTAAATGGAATTGTTGAGGGAGATGACTCCGTTTATATTAACAAACTTTCAAAGATTGAAAGTGGCGTAAAAAATTCCTTATCTTTTTTAGGAAACCCCAAATACATTAATTATTTATATTCATCTAATTCATCTATTATTATTGTTGATAAAAAACTGCAATTAGAAAAATCTATAAAATCTACCCTAATTAGGGTTGACGATCCAAATGAATCGTTTTCTAAGCTATTAGATCACTTTGGTGAAAGTGAAACAATATTAAAGGGAATTGATAAAAATTCTCATATTGACAAAAGCGCTTCTTTTCACGATGATTTGTTTTTTGGAGCATTTTCAGTTTGCAAATCAAAATCGAAAATTGGAAAGAATGTAAAGATTTACTCACAAGTTTACATTGGAGAGAATGTTTCGGTTGGTGATAATACCATAATTTATCCTGGTGTTAAGCTCTATCCCAATTCAATTATTGGAAAGAATTGTATTATACATTCAGGAACTGTTATTGGCTCGGATGGTTTTGGCTTTAATTTGGATAATCAGGGTCGGCAAATTAAAGTAAGTCATAATGGCAATGTATTAATTGAAGATGATGTCGAAATTGGGTCTAACTGTTCTATTGATAAAGCTACACTAGGTTCTACCACTTTAAAAAAAGGAGTTAAATTAGATAATTTAATACAAGTTGCTCATAATGTTGTAATTGGAGAAAATACGGTAATAGCTTCATGTGTTGGTATTGCCGGATCAACTTCAATTGGAAAAAATTGTATGATTGGTGGACAAGCTGGAATAGCTGGTCATTTGACGATCGGAGATCAGGTAATGATTCAAGCTCAATCAGGTGTTTACAAAAGCATTAAATCAAATTCCTCAGTAATGGGAAGTCCTGCAATAAAATACATAGATTTTAATAAAGCCTATGTTTATTTTAGAAATTTACCATCGATAATGAAATCAGTTCAAAAGCTTTTAAAAAATAATAAAGATGCCTAATCAACATACTATTTCAAAACCAGTCTCTTTAAAGGGTGTAGGTATTCATACTGGTCAAGAAGTTAATTTAACATTTAAACCAACCAAAGAAAATCAAGGTTATGTTTTTTGCAGGGTTGATCTTCCTGAAAAACCTTTGATTGAAGCAAGTATTAATTTTGTTGTTAATACCGATAGAGGAACTAACTTAGATAAGAATGGTATTAAGATTAGAACTTCAGAGCATGTCTTGGCCGCACTTGTTGGTATGGGAATAGACAATATTTTAATTGAGCTTGATGCTCCAGAACCACCTATAATGGACGGATCATCAAAATACTTCGTGGAAGCTTTAAAAAAAGCTGGTATAAAAAAGCAAGATGCAGTTAGAGAGGAATATGTTGTAAAAGAACCTATTTCATATTACGACGAAGATAGTGGAAGTGATATTACTGTTATTCCATCTGAAAATTATGAAGTTACTGCTATGGTCGACTTTGGAACAAAAATTTTGGGCACACAAAATGCCACAATGAAAAATATTTCTCAATTTAATGACGAATTTTCTAATGCGAGGACCTTTAGTTTTCTACACGAAATAGAAATGCTTTTAGATAATGGATTAATTAAAGGAGGAGATTTAAATAATGCTATTGTTTATGTAGATAAAGAGTTGTCTAATGAAACCATGCTTAAACTAAAAAAAGCTTTCAATAAAGAAAAACTTTCAGTCCAGTCAAACGGTATTCTAGATAATTTAAAATTACATTACCCCAATGAGGCTGCAAGGCATAAACTTTTAGATGTAATTGGTGATTTAGCTCTTCTTGGTATAAGAATTAAGGGGAAAGTTATTGCTAATAAACCAGGACATTACGTCAATACCATGTTTGCTAAACATTTGAGTTCAATTATAAAAAGTGAAAAGAGAAATTTAGCTCCAAAAATTGATTGGTCGAAACCCCCTGTTATGGATGTAAATCAAATCAAAAATATTATACCTCACAGACCTCCATTTTTATTTCTTGATAAAATTTTAGAAATTTCAAAAGATCACATTATTGGTTTAAAAAATGTCACTATGAATGAAGAGTTTTTTAATGGACATTTTCCTGGAAAACCAATTATGCCAGGTGTTCTTCAAATTGAAGCAATGGCTCAAGCTGGTGGAGTATTGATTTTAAACACAGTACCAGACCCTAAAAATTATTTAACTTTCTTTGCTAAAATTGATAATGCAAAATTTAAAACACCTGTTGTCCCCGGAGATACATTAATTTTTAAATGTCAATTGTTGTCTCCACTGAGAAGAGGTATTTGTCACATGAAAGCACAAGCTTTCGTTGATGGCAAGTTAACTAGTGAAGCCGAATTAATGGCTAAAATTATTAAAAAAGTAGATTCATAATGTATCAACCGTTATCATTTATTCATCCTGGAGCAAAAATTGCAAAAAACGTTGTAGTTGAGCCTTTTTCATCAATAGACAACAATGTTATAATTGGTCAAGGAACTTGGATTGGATCCAACGTAACTATAATGAGTGGTGCTAGAATTGGAAAAAATTGTTCTATTTTCCCAGGATCTGTAATTTCAGCTGTTCCTCAAGATTTAAAATTTAATGGAGAAGACACCACAGCTGTTATAGGGGATAATACTACATTGAGAGAGTGTGTAACTATAAACAGAGGAACCAGCGACAGAAATAAAACTGTTATTGGAAAGGACTGTTTAATTATGGCTTATTCTCACATAGCACATGATTGTTTAATAGGAAATAATTGTATTTTTTCAAATAATTCAACTCTGGCTGGTCACGTTACTGTTGGTAGTCACGTAATTTTAGCTGGAATGGTAGCTGTTCATCAGTTTTGTTCAATTGGAAATCATGCTTTTGTTGCTGGAGGATCTTTGGTAAGAAAAGATGTCCCTCCCTTTGTTAAGGCAGCGAGGGAGCCTATTTCTTACGTTGGTATTAATTCCGTTGGATTGAGAAGAAGAGGTTTTAGTAGTAAAGTCATAATGGACATACAATCTATATACAGAACTTTATACCAAAAAAAATATAATAATACCCAGGCAGTAAAAATTATTGAAGGTGAAATGGAGGCTACAAAAGAAAGAGACGAAATAATACAGTTTATTCAAAACTCTCAAAGAGGAATAATGAAAGGATATTTTCAAAATTAAATTATGGCTTCATCATCAGATATTAGAAAAGGACTATGTATTCATTATAATAATGATATTTACAAAATCATAGAGTTTTTACATGTTAAACCTGGAAAAGGACCTGCTTTTGTTAGAACTAAATTAAAAAGTGTAACTAATGGTAAGGTTGTAGATAATACTTTTTCTGCTGGTCATAAAATTGATGAAGTTAGAGTTGAAACTAAAAGATTCCAATTTTTATATAAAGAAGCTCAAACATATCATTTTATGAATGTTGATGATTATAATCAAATTACTATTGAAGAAAATTTACTTGATTCTTGTGAGTTTTTAAAGGAAGGTGAGATAGTTACTGTTCTTACAAATACAGAGGATGGCTCAAGTCTTTCTGTTGAAATGCCTCAAAGTGTAAGTTTAGAAATAACAGAAACTGAACCAGGCTTAAAAGGAAATACTGCCACTAATGCAACTAAGCCAGCTATTTTAGAAACTGGTGCAAAAATTAATGTACCACTGTTTATTAATGAAGGAGATACAATTAAAATTGATCCTGAAAAAGGATCTTATATAGAAAGAGTAAAAAATTAATATAAATATATGAGCATTTTAGTAGACAAGAATTCCAGAATTGTTGTACAAGGTTTTACAGGTGGTGAAGGTACTTTTCATTCAGAACAAATGATATCTTATGGAACCAATATTGTTGGCGGAGTAACACCCGGAAAAGGTGGTCAAACTCATTTGGATAAACCTGTTTTTAATACTGTATCTGAGGCTGTTTCTAGTGTTAATGCTAACACCTCAATAATTTTTGTTCCAGCAGGTTTTGCTGCTGATGCAATTATGGAGTCTGCAGAATCGGGAATAAAAACAATAATAGCAATTACTGAAGGAATTCCTGTTTCTGATATGACAAAAGTTAATCAATTTTTAAAAGATAAAGACTGTACTTTGATTGGTCCTAATTGTCCCGGAATTATAACACCAGATGAGGCCAAAGTTGGTATTATGCCTGGTTTTGTATTTAAAAAAGGGAAAGTTGGTTTGGTTTCAAAATCAGGAACCCTTACTTATGAAGCAGCAGATCAAGTAGTTAAACAAGGTTTTGGAATTTCAACTGCTATTGGTATTGGTGGTGATCCAATTATAGGAACCACTACTAAAGATGCAATTAAATTATTTATGGAAGATTCTGAAACGGAATGTGTTGTGATGATTGGAGAAATTGGAGGACAGTTAGAAACAGATGCTGCCCTTTGGGTCAAAGAAAATGGAAATAAGAAACCAATTGTTGGTTTTATAGCTGGAGAAACAGCGCCAAAAGGAAGAACAATGGGTCATGCTGGAGCAATAGTTGGTGGTACAGATGACACTGCAGAAGCTAAGAAAAAAGTTATGAAAAAATGTGGAATTCATGTAGTGGATTCACCTGCAGAAATTGGAAAGAAAGTAGCGGAGGTTCTTCAATAATTCTTAATTTTGAATATATTTTAAATTATTAAAATGGGTTTATTAAAAGGGAAAACAGTAATTATTACTGGTGCTAGCAGAGGAATTGGAAAAGGCATTGCAATAACTCTTGCTGAAAACGGTGCAAATATTGCTTTTACTTACAGTCAGTCTGTAGAATCTGCCGATAAATTAGTGAATGAAATAAAAGACTTAGGTGTAATATGTAAAGCTTATAAAAGCAATGCAGCAAGTTATGATGAATCACAAATTTTAGTAGAAAGTATTTTAAAAGATTTTGAAACCTTTGATGTTTTAATTAATAACGCGGGAATAACTAGGGACAATCTTTTGATGAGAATGAGTGAAGATGATTTTGATAAAGTAATTGAAATAAATTTGAAATCGGTTTTCAATATGGTCAAAGCTTGTCAGAGAGTTTTTTTAAAAAAACATTCAGGTAGTATTATAAATATAAGTTCAATAGTTGGAATTAAAGGGAATGCAGGCCAGTCTAATTACGCAGCTTCTAAAGCTGGAATTATAGGATTTTCTAAATCTATTGCTTTAGAGTTAGGCTCTAGAAATATTAGATCAAATGTGGTAGCACCTGGTTTCATTCAAACCGAGATGACTGATCAATTAAGTGAAGAAATTGTAAATAAATGGATTGAAGGAATTCCATTAAAAAGAGGAGGAAAAACTAAAGATGTTGCAAATCTTTGCTTATTTTTGTCATCAGATCTTTCTAGTTTTATAACTGGTCAGGTCATAAATGTCGATGGCGGCATGTTAACATAATAAATTAAAAATTAAAAAAATGGATAAATTAAGTAAAGTTGGATTGCCAGTTGTTATAATGGTAATGTTTGGTTTCATTATACTTATGAAATCAGCTGTAAATATTGGTTACGGAGAAGCTGGTGTGTTATTTAAAACATTTGGAGGTGGAGTTGTAACTGACGAAGCTCCCCTTGGTGAAGGTTTTCATATTATTGCTCCTTGGAACAAAGTTTATTTATACAACGTTAAGCAACAAGAAGTTTTTGAAAGCCAAATGCAAGTACTTTCTTCAAATGGTCTAGAGATTTCATTAGATGTTTCTGTTTTATATCAACCCAAAGCAGATGAATTAGGTTTATTGCATCAAACCAAAGGTTCTAACTACCTTGATATAGTTATTGTTCCAAATATTAGAGCTGTAGCAAGAAGTGTAGTTGGAAGATATACACCTGAACAATTGTATTCAACTAAAAGAGACGCTATTGAAAGTGAAATTTATGATGAGTTAAAAAAAGGGGTTGAAGCGCAACATGTTCAAATTAATGATGTTTTAGTAAGAGATGTCACTTTACCCAACACAATTAAACAAGCAATTGAAAGAAAGCTAAGTCAAGAGCAAATGTCTCTTGAGTATGAGTTTAAGCTTGAGTCTGCTAGAAAAGAAGCTGAAAAGGTTAGAATTGATGCTCAAGGAAAAGCTGATGCAAACAGAATATTGAACTCATCATTAACTACAAATATTTTAAGAGATAAAGGAATTGAGGCTACAACAAAATTATCTGAGTCTCCTAATGCCAAGGTAATTGTAATTGGTAGCGGAAAAGATGGTTTGCCAATAATTTTAGGAAATCAATAAATTTTTTATAATATTTGTGTTTTAATTATTTACAATGAAATTTAACCGTAACAACCATCATCATTTAAATATCCTCAAACGAGCGATGTGATGATATTGTTATATTATTATATAAGCCCGTTTGTTAATTCAAACGGGTTTTTTTTTTAATAAAATTTAATAAATGAAAAAACTTAAAATCGCAATTCAAAAATCAGGAAGATTAAATACAGATTCTTTAAATCTTTTAAATAAGTGCGGCATTAAAATAGACAACTACAAGGATCAACTAAAAGCATCAGCAAGAAATTTTCCTGTTGAAGTTTATTTTTTAAGAAATAGTGATATTCCGAAATATATCGATGACGGAGTAGTAGATCTTGCTATAATCGGAGAAAATTTACTTATTGAAAAGAATTTTGATATTGATATTATTGAAAATCTCGGTTTTTCAAAATGCAAAGTTTCTATTGCTGTTCCAAAAGATGTGGAGTTTGATTCTATTTCTTATTTAAATAATTTAAAAATAGCAACATCTTACCCAAATACACTTAAAAAGTTTTTAAAGAAAAATAATATTAAAGCAGACATTCATGTAATAAATGGTTCAGTAGAAATAGCTCCAAATATTGGACTTTCTGACGCTATTTGTGATATAGTTTCGAGCGGAAGCACACTCTACAAAAACAATTTAAAAGAAGTTTTTATTATCCATGAATCACAAGCTGTTTTAGCTGGAAATAAACAAGTTTTAGAATCAAACAAATATTTGCTTGATAAGCTTTTGTTTAGAATCAGAGCTGTTTTAAAAGCTAAAGAATCTAAATATATACTTTTGAATGCTCCAAATAATAAAATAAACGCTATTTCAGAGATACTTCCTGTTTTAAAAAGTCCAACTGTTCTTCCATTAAATAAAGAGGGTTGGAGCTCATTACATTCTGTGATAAATGAAAATACCTTTTGGGAGGTGATCGATAAAATTAAAGAAGCAGGTGCTGAGGATATACTAGTGTGTCCAATTGAAAAAATGGTTTTATAATGAATAAAATATTTAATCCAGATAAAAACAATTGGTCATCACTTCAAAAAAGACCCACAAACCGTCTTGATGCTGTAAAAAACATTGTTGATGAAATTTTTACTAATGTTGAATTAGAGGGTGATAAGGCTCTGATTAATTACACTAATAAATTTGATAAGGTTGATTTAAATAATCTTATAATAAGCGATAAAACAATTAATAATTCTGAAAATTATATCAGTAAAGATTTAAAAGAATCCATAGATATTGCTTTTAAAAACATCTACAAATTTCATAAAAATCAGATTTTTAATTCTAATAAAATTGAAACTACGCCTGGGGTATACTGTTGGCAAGAAAAAAGAGCTATTGAAAATGTTGGTTTATATATTCCTGGGGGAACAGCCCCTTTGTTCTCTTCAGTCTTAATGTTAGCAATTCCTGCAATGATTGCCAATTGTGAAAATATTGTCCTTTGTTCTCCTCCAAATGACAAAGGAGAACTTCATCCAGCAATACTATATTGTGCTAAACTTTGTAAAGTAAATAAAGTTATTTGTGTTGGTGGAGCTCAATCAATAGCTGCCATGAGTATTGGTACAGAGTCTGTTCCTAAGGTTAATAAGATATTTGGACCAGGAAATCAATATGTTACTTATGCAAAATTAAAAGCTATAAACTTTAATAGTGCAATTGATATGCCTGCAGGACCAAGTGAATTATTAGTTTTGGCTGATAAAAACGCTAATCCTAACTACATTGCTTCAGATTTGTTGTCTCAAGCAGAACATGGTCCTGATAGTCAAGTGATTTTTGTGAGTCTTTCAAAATCTTTAATTTATGATGTTGAAAAATGTATCAATAATCAAATAGAAAATTTAGAAAGAAAGAATTTTATAAATAAATCAATATCAAATTCAAAACTTATATTTTTTGATGATAAAAAAGAGGCAGTTGAATTTATTAATCAGTATGCACCAGAACATTACATAATTAATGTAGAAAATGAATCATTTTTCATTGATAATATAATTAGTGCTGGATCTGTATTTATTGGAAATTACACGCCTGAAAGTGCAGGCGATTATGCCTCTGGAACTAATCATACGCTTCCAACTAATGGAAATGCTAAACAATATAGTGGCGTTACTTTAGATAGTTTTTTAAAAACTATAACATTTCAAAAAATTTCAAAAGACGGTTTATTGAATATTTCTAAAACTATTGAAGTTATGGCTCAAGCTGAAGGATTGCAAGCTCATAAAAATGCCGTATCAATTAGGGTTAAAGATTTAAATAATTAATATGAATATAGATTCTTTAGTTAGAAATAATGTAAAAAACATGTCCTCTTATTCTTCAGCAAGAGATGATTTTAAGAACGATTATGACAATAAATTGATTTATTTAGATGCAAATGAATCTCCTTTTGACAATGGAATTAATAGGTATCCTAATAATAATCATATTAAACTTAAAAAGGTAGTTTCTAATATTAAAAACGTAAATATAAATGAAGTTGTATTTGGCAATGGAACTGATGAAATTTTAGATTTAATAGTTAGAGTTTTTTGTAATCCTAACAAGGATCAAATCATTACTCTTCCGCCAACTTACGGAATGTACGATGTTATTGCAAAAACCAATGGAGTGGAGAACATTGAGATTCCATTAACGAGTGATTTTTCAATTAACAAAAATGAAATATTAAAATTAAGTTCATCTAAGATCAAAGTTTTATTTTTATGTTCACCCAATAACCCGACAGGAAATTCATTTGATACAAATGATTTAAATGACTTAATTAAAGGCTTTAAAGGAATTGTTGTAGTTGATGAAGCTTACATAGATTTTTCTTCTCAAGAGTCTTTAATTAGCTTAATAAATGATAATAATAATTTGATAATAACTCAAACTATGTCCAAAGCTTTTGGGATGGCAGGAGCTAGATTAGGTATGGGATTTTCTAATGAAAAAATTATTTATTATTTAAACAAAATTAAACCACCATACAATTTAAATGTACTTACAGAAAGAAAAGCTTTGGATGAGTTGAATAAAATCGATAAGATTAAAAAGAATATTGCTTTAATTTTAAATGAAAAAAAGTTATTGATATCCTGTCTAGAAAAACTTGATTTTGTTGAAAAGATACACGAATCTGATGCAAATTTTCTTCTTGTCAAAGTTGATAATGCTGATTTAAGATATGATCAGTTATTGAAGAAGGGTGTTGTTGTTAGAAACAGATCAAATCAACCATTATGTCAAAACTGTTTACGAATTACAATTGGAACAAAAAATGACAATAATAGTTTAATTAAAACGCTTAATGAATTATGAAAAAAATTCTATTTATTGATAGAGATGGAACTTTAGTTGAAGAACCCAAGTCTGATAAACAATTAGATAGTTTTGATAAACTATCTTTTTTCCCTGGAGTATTTAAATATCTAAATAAAATATGTGAAGAGTTGGATTTTAAACTGGTTATGGTTACAAATCAAGACGGCTTAGGGACAGACTCTTTTCCCGAGGAAACCTTTTGGCCTGTTCAAAATTTTATTATTAATTCATTTAAAAATGAAGATGTTAGTTTTTTTAAAACTCACATTGACAAAAGCTTTGAAAATCAGAACTCAAATTACAGAAAACCAAGGACTGGAATGCTTACAGAATATATTGAAGATGTTAATATTGATATGCAGAACTCTTTTGTTATTGGAGATAGGGAATCGGACATGCAATTGGCTAAAAACTTGAACTGTTCTGGGATTCTTTACAACGGAACAAAACTTAACGATTCATTAAATGAAGTTGTAAAGCTTAAGACAAATTCTTGGAAATCAGTTTATGAGTATTTGAGCGGGTTAAACAGGTATTCTATTTTTAAAAGGAAAACTAAAGAAACAAATATTGAAATTGCACTTGATCTTGATGGCACAGGCAAAAGTAATATAGATACTGGTCTCTCTTTTTTTGATCATATGCTTGATCAGCTTTCTAGACACTCACTTGTAGATTTAAATATTAAAGTTAATGGTGATTTAAATGTCGATGAACATCACACCGTAGAGGATACTGCTATAGCTCTTGGGGAATCTTTCTCCTTTCTTTTAGGTAAAAAAATAGGTATTGAAAGATACGCTTTTACTTTACCGATGGACGACTGCTTAGCTCAAGTAGCAATAGATTTTGGAGGAAGAAGTTGGTTGGTATGGGATGCTGAGTTTAAAAGAGAAAGAATTGGGGATTTGCCTACTGAAATGTTTTATCATTTTTTTAAATCATTTTGTGATGGAGCTAAGCTAAATGCCAATATAAAAGTTGAAGGAAAAAATGAACATCATAAAATTGAATCCATTTTTAAGGCTTTTGCCAAGTGTATTAAAACAGCAATTTCAAAAAATAAAGATAAATTAATATTACCCTCAACTAAAGGAGTTTTGTAATGAAAATAGCTATAATTGATTATGGTGCTGGAAATACTCAAAGTGTTAAGTATGCTTTGAAAAGACTTGGTTGTAATGGG
>CALKEO010000046.1 GCA_938088195.1 uncultured Flavobacteriaceae bacterium
AAAGTTATGATGGGTTTAACGGTAGAATGCGCCAGATGCCATACTCATAAATATGATCCAATAACTCACAAAGAATTTTTTAGTTTTTACAGTTTTTTCAATAATGTTGAGGAGGATGGAATAATTGCTTACGGAGATTTAGCACCAAAACCTAATTTTACAATTGAAAAAAATGATATAGATTCAGAGCTTGGTTTTGTAAATCTTCCTGATAGCATTAAAAAAGTAACTCTAATGGTTATGAAAGAGTCCGAAAATCTTAGAAAAACTTTTGTCTTAAATCGTGGAAGTTATGATTCGCCTACTGAAATGGTTGAGCCCGGAACTCCAGAAGTTGTGTTGCCTTTTGACAGTAACAAATATGATAAAAATCGTATAGGATTAGTTGAGTGGTTTTTTGATAAGGATAATCCTCTAACGTCTAGGGTTGCTGTTAACAGAATATGGCAACAATTTTTTGGAATCGGCATTGTTTCAACTCCCGATGATTTTGGAAGTCAAGGAAGCAAACCAACAAATCCTAATCTTTTGGATTGGCTAGCATATACTTACCAAAATGATGATAAATGGGATACGAAAAAGTTTATAAAAAGAATTGTTATGTCCTCTACATACAAACAATCTAGCAAGGTTAAACAACAAAACTTAGATATAGACCCGGATAATATTTATTTAGCTCATTATCCTAGACAAAAACTATCAGCTGAGATGGTAAGAGATAATGCGTTAGCTTCAAGCGGGATGCTAGTTAGCAAAATTGGAGGTCCAAGTGTAAAGCCTATGCAACCAGAGGGATTGTGGGACGAAGTTACAGGCGGAGGTGGTGGAAGTTTAGCTTTTTATGTTCAAGACACAGGAGAAAACTTATTTAGAAGAAGCTTATATACATTTTGGAAAAGGACGGTACCACCGCCTTCAATGATGATTTTTGATGCTCCAACGAGAGATTTTTGTGTTGCTGTTAGACAAAAAACTAGTACTCCGCTACAATCATTAGCTTTAATGAATGATCCTCAATATTTATTAGCAGCAGAACACTTGTCTAATAAAATTTTCAATGATTCTCAAATCAATAATAATGAAAAAATAATAAAGCTTTATAGAACTGTAACTGGGAGAAAACCAAATAATATAGAACTTGATAAATTAAATAAGTTCCTAAATGAAGTCATTACAGTAAATAAAAAAAATGCTAAAGAAGCTTTTGTTTCTCTAGCAGTGTTGATATATAATCTTGACGAAACCACACAAAAGAGTTAAAATGGAAGAAATTCACAAACATTTTTTGAATAATAACAGAAGAAATTTTTTAAAAAAAGCAGGATTGGGAATAGGTGGTCTAGCCTTGGGATCATTAATTGATCCATTGAACTTTGGTAAGAATACTGATCCTTTTTCTGTACTTGGAAATAAAGCCTTAAATCTTCCGCATTTTGCTCCAAAAGCTAAAAGAATTATCTATCTTTTTCAAAGTGGAGGACCTTCTCAATTAGACTTATTTGATTATAAACCAAAACTTAATCAATTAAGAGGATCTGATTTGCCAGAGTCTGTAAGAAAAGGACAAAGATTGACTGGAATGACCTCAGGACAAGCTAATTTCCCTCTTGCTGGAAGCATTTATAATTTTAAACAATATGGAGAGTCACGAGCTTGGGTAAGTGATTTAATGCCTTATGTTGGTAAAATTGCAGACGAATTATGTTTTGTAAAATCAATGCACACAGAAGCTATTAATCATGACCCTGCAATAACCTTTTTTCAAACGGGGTCCCAACAACCAGGAAGACCTAGTATGGGTTCATGGATGAGTTATGGCTTGGGAAGCTTAAATAATAACCTTCCTTCATTTGTTGTTTTATTATCTAATGGAACAGGGAGACCTAAAGGACAACCTCTTTACTCAAGACTATGGGGAAACGGTTTTTTAAGTTCTCTTCACCAAGGCGTACAATTTAGATCAGCAAAAGATCCAGTACTTTATTTGAAAAATCCCGACGGAGTATCGGCAAGTGAAAGAAGAAAAATGCTTGATTATTTAGCCGAATTGAATCACGAACAGGAAGCTTCTTTTGGTGATCCAGAAATTAGCAATAGAATTGCACAATACGAAATGGCCTACAGAATGCAAACATCGGTTCCCGAAACTATGGATATTTCTAATGAACCTGATCACATACTCCAAATGTATGGTCCGAATGCTCAAAAACCTGGAACCTATGCAGCAAATTGTATACAAGCAAGAAGATTAATAGAAAAAGATGTCCGATTTGTGCAATTATATCATATGGGTTGGGATCAACATGAAAATCTTCCTACTCAGATTAAAGGACAGTCTAGTGATGTCGATCAACCGACTGCAGCTCTGATTATGGATCTTAAACAAAGAGGGCTTTTGGAAGATACGTTAGTTGTCTGGGGAGGGGAATTTGGTAGAACTAATTATTGTCAAGGTAATTTAACTGAAACTAATTATGGAAGAGATCATCACCCTAGATCTTTTACAATCTTTATGGCTGGAGCAGGAGTTAAACCAGGTTTTAGTTACGGTGAAACTGATGACATTGGTTATAATATAGTAAAAGATCCTGTACATGTTCATGACTTGCAGGCAACTATTCTTCATCAATTTGGAATTGACCATACCAAAATGATTTATAAACATCAAGGAAGAAGGTTTAGACTAACCGATGTACATGGCGAGGTAAACAAAAGCTTATTGAGTTAGATTACTTAAGGTGTTTTTTAAAAAATTTCCATATTTCTTGACTGGCACTTATATCCTTGTTTCCCCAGGAACCTGGCCAATCATGACCACCCCCTGAAATTGTATAAAACCACACTTCATTTCCATTTATTCCATCGGTTCTCTTAGTTAACGAAGCTGTTGATTTATCAGAACTTTCGATATCAGGAAAATCAATTTTTTCTGTTTTGGTTGTAGAATTCAAGTCTGCCCAAAAATCCATTACTTTTTGAATATGTGGAGCTCCTCCCCAACCCCAAGCAGTAGACATAGTGCCATCCCAAGGTACAGTAGTATCATTAGTTCCTGAAACTTGAAGTGCTGGTATTTTTTGTGATGGATTACAATTTTTCCAATCTTTTCCGCTCATTGTCCCGGTAATTGATGCGATTGCTTTAAAAATATCTGCTTTTTCACAACCCAATGTGTAACTCATAAAGCCTCCATTTGACATACCACTTGTAAAAGTATTTTCTGGATTTATTTTATAATTAGATTGTATTTGTTTAGCTAGTTTGGACAAGAAATCAATGTCATTAATATTACTCATTTCTAAATTAGCATTCCAATGCGTTTGACCTGTGTCTAAGGTAGATCCCTGTGGATAACAAACCATAAATCCATTTTCATCTGCTAATGTATTCATTTGTGAATAGGTCATTATAGTTGTTGCTGAACTACCAAAACCATGTAACACAAATAGTAAAGGAGAATTTTCTACAAAATCTAGAGGTTTATGTAAAATATATGATCTAGATAAACCATCATGATCAAAAACAAACTGTTTTGTTCTCCATTCATATTCAGTAATTTCAGAATCTGAGGAATCTTGTTTTTCACAACTAATAAAAAAGACAAAACAAAGCAATAGGATTACTTTTTTTTTCATTTAACTAATTTTAAAAACACCTGGAATCGCTACAGGATATTTTCCGTTATCATCGGGCATAACTGGGGGGTTTGTTTCCCAGTTAAGATTGTCAGGAACTAAAATATCTGTTGAATTTAATGCTTGTTCCCGTGTTATTAGTTTTCCGCTGTAAGTTGCCATTCTTCCCATAATTGATGTCAAAGTAGACATAGCTCCATAATCGGTATCATTTATTATTCCACCATTTCTAATGGATTCAAATAATTTATCATGTTCAATTTGATAAGGACTTTTATCTCCCTTAGCGTCATATTTAAATAAAGAATTTCCATTATGATCTAACATTTGAGCTACATTTTTATTAGTTGAAATTATAGCCTTTGTACCTTGAAAAGTTTCACTTACTTTTCGATGAGTTCCAGGCTGATGACGACATTGACTAGAAATAACCGCTCCACTTGGATAATTATATTCAACATAATGATGGTCAAATATTTGACCATGATCAATTCCCTTTCTAACCTCTCTTCCTCCCATTCCACTTGCAGATTCGGGGTACTCTCCAATAAACCAATTAGCAACATCGAGGTTGTGAACATGTTGTTCAACAATATGATCACCACAGAGCCAATTAAAGTAATACCAATTTCTCATTTGATATTCCATTTCAGATTGACCTGCTTCTCTTTTTCTAACCCACACTCCTGCACCATTCCAGTAAACTTGACCAGAGATAATTTTACCAACGTCTCCTTTTTTAACTTTATCGAATAATGATAAATAACTGTTTTGATAACGTCTTTGAAGACCAACTACAACATTTAATTTTTTTTCCTGAGCTAATTTTCCTGATTTTAAGACTCTTCTAATCCCACTTGAATCCGTTGCAACAGGTTTTTCCATGAAGACGTGTTTATCATTTTCAATAGCATACTCAAAATGTAAGGGCCTAAATCCAGGTGGAGTTGCTAAAATGACTACATCGGCTAGTTCTATTGCTTTTTTGTAAGCATCAAATCCATGAAATCTATTTTTTTCTTTTACATTAATTTTTATTTCACCCTCAAGTTCATTCACAATACTTTTTAAACTTTTTTCAACTTTATCTAAAAAAGCATCAGCCATTGCTACCAGTTCAACATCCTTATCAGCTCTAAGAGCCTGAACAACAGCTCCAGTTCCTCTTCCTCCACAGCCAACAACAGCTAACTTAAGTTTTTTATTATTTGAACTATTAGCCATAGCTTCTAACGAAAAAGGAACTGTCAATAAAGCGCCTGTACTAATTGTAGTGTTTTTTACAAATGATCTTCTATTTATTTTTTTTTCTTTCATATTATTAAATTAAAAAATTATCGACTTGCTTGTATGCGTTAATTACACCTAATTCACCTGATTTATTGGGCTTATAATTCCCATGTTCCATTCCTAAAATACCATCAAA
>CALKEO010000047.1 GCA_938088195.1 uncultured Flavobacteriaceae bacterium
ATAAAATGAAGAAAAGATTTTTTTTATGTGTTTTTTTGTTAGCAAAAACCTTTACTTTTTTTTCTCAAGACATTTCGATGCCTGAGGGGTTAAATTCTGACTATATTTTCACTATAAGCCCTCAGGGTGATCCGCAAATTATCACCAAAACAGGAACTTTCGTTTTTAAAAATAAATTTATTTTTCAAGGCTATGAAAGTAACAAAGAGGAAAAAAAATCTTTAGAAAATTTAAACACGTTTAATAATCAAAATTATAGAGCTTTAAGCGATTCACTAAGTACATTTTTGGTTCTTTCAGGCGGAGGATATGTCTTTTCTCACTCCAAACAAGGATTAAAAAGAATTGACAGATCAGTAGAACAGCAAAACCAGTTTGATGCAGCTATTTTTATTTACGACAAAAATATTTACATGTATGGCGGCTATGGTTTCTGGTCATTTAAAGAATATTTGACCGTTTTCGACAAATCCACCGGACAATGGGAAATAATGTATTTAAATTCAGATTACATTCCAAAGGGAAGGTGGAAGCCAATTCATCAAGTTGTTAATGACAGATTATATATTCTTGGCGGCAGAAATAACCCTGAGAAATCTAACGTTAAGGACATCGCACTAAATGACCGTTTTTATTTTGATTTTAACTCCAAGACATTTGAGGGCCAAGGAGAGATTAATAATGACCTTCCTTTACAATACTCTTTTAATTCAAATGTCGTTATTGATAACAAACTTACCTATCTATTAGACGACCAGTTAGTATCTTTTGATTTTGAAAAAGGTAGCGTGTACTTATATTTTGAAAAAAACCTTTTTCAAGGTATAGATATAAAAAGACCAGTAGTTCATAGACTAGACACTTTATATTACATCAAAAACATAAATAATAAAACGTTTTTAGCCAAATTCCCATTAAAAAAGTTAAGCACAATCAAGCCAAAAATAATTGGAATGTCAAAAACCACCACTAGTAATTCATTAATCGCTTTAGCATCTTTTTTAGTTATCATTATAAGCTGGGTTAGTTTTAAATTATTCACTTACAAGGATTTTTTAAAAGGGCTTGTTTTATACGATGAAAAAAGAATTTATTGCAACCAAAATTCTGAAATAATTTCAAATAATCAATTAAAGCTAATCCAACATCTGGTCAAAAAAAATTCTATTTCTAGTGATGAGCTTAATAAAATCTTAAGCTCAAAAAAATATGTCAAGTCACATTTCACGCTTTTAAGAACTGAGTTTGTACAAGAAATTAACAAGATCTATAAAAATGTTACAATTGGCGAATCAAATTTAATTGAAGAAGTTAAAGACCCATTAGATAAAAGATATAAAGTGTATAAAATAACCAAGCAAATTTTTAAAAAGGAATCTTTTTTTACTTATTTATTTAAGCCTTAATTTCACGAATTATTTTTATTAAAGGGTTTTTAATCAATACGTATCCACAACCAATGACTAGGCCTACAAAAGTATAAATAATAACCATTAATGATCTCTTAGGAGCTGACCTTTCATTGGGAATTGTAACGGACTTAATAACTGAAAAAACAGGAGTGTCTCTACTAACCTGTAATTTAGACTGTTCTAATTGCTTGTTTAGTTCTTGATAGACAACGTTAACTATTTCAAATTCTGATTCCATAGAATTTAATTTATTTACAAATCTCGAATCTGTAATGTTTATATTGGAATCTTTGAACAGAGCTAGTTTGTCTTGAATGCTGTCAAATTCTATCTTTTTTAAATCTACTTGCTTTTGATTAAATTTTAAAACCTCGGAAGCGCTTTTAATTTTATAGTCAATAACACTCCTTTGTAGAATTTCTTGGGCCCCTTTTGCTACACTAGCAGCGATAACAGGACCTTTCATTGATGCGGAAAGGTCAACAAAGCCTTCCTTTGAGTTTGCTTTCAAGCTTAATATCCCATCTAGCTCTTTAAAAAGCTCCTCTTCCTCTAAACTAACTGACATTTCATTTAGCAGAACCATCTCATTTAGTTTTTTTTCAACTTTAAAAGCGTTTAAAATAGTGAAAGGCAGCATTATGGTATATTTTTTAATGATACCAAGAACGTTTAAACCGCCCTTCTGATTTTGAAGATAATCTTTTAATAGAACGGACGAACCAGACGAAGGGTTGGCTATAGGTAAATCAAGAAGTGCTCTTTTATAATTAACACTTCCAATAATTTGGGGATAAAGATTTGGGGAAATTTCATTGCCAGAAAGACTGTTGCCTAAATTTATTCCCACAAGAGAAGCTACCCCACTTAGACTGGAGCTTGAGCCTGTTTGACTTGTTTGAGGAATAAAAGTGGATGATGCCGTATAAATTACAGGTGACAACAGGCTAGCTATGATCCCAATAAACGCAAAACCAATTATAGTTTTGTAAATAAATTTTCTTTCAATCCACAATGATTTGACTAATGCAATTAAATCTATTTCGTCTTCTTGGTATTGATTTTCCATAAAATCTAAATTAAAGTGATTGAATTAAAACGGCTAAGGTTGCCAACGTGGATGTTAATCCAATTATTTCAGCAATACTTGTTTTGTTTGGATTAGCAATTCGTTTAGGGACAACTATTTTACATCCGGGCTCTAACTTGGGAGAGGAAGTAAAAAAAAGAAAATTTTTAAAAGAGGCCACATTTCCATTTTGATAAACAACAAATGCATTACTTTTTTTAGCTAAATCAGTCACTCCTCCTGCACGGCTTATTGCATCAAGACCTTTAATTCCCTTTTTAAAATTTATCACTGTTGGCTGCTGTACCTCACCAATAATCTCAATAGTATTATCTAATTTAGGCACCTCAATAACATCTCCTTCCTTGAGAATCACGTTAAACTTCAAATCTTCTCCATTTGTTTTATAAAGCTGAGCGATATCAACACCAAATTCGATGTAATCTTCGATCTTGCTAATTTGAAAACCAAGAGAATCAGATTCATTAAGGGCTTCTTCAATTTCTTCTTTGGACCTGTTTACCCTCTTAATTTTAACGCCGTTTAATGCGCCATCTTTTAATATGCCGCCAGAGTCATTTAACAAATCAAACAGCGAATATTTATTATTTAAAATCGCATAAACACCAGGTGTTTTAACAAGACCATTAATGGTAACAAATGCACCTTTCGTAACACCTTCTTTTTGACGAACAACCACTAAATCATTTCTTTCAAGTAAAAAGTTGAATTCAGGTTTTTTATAATCTAATTCAGAAGACAAAGATCCGTTGTTAAGATTGACAAAGTACACTTTGTAAGGGTTTTCTCCACTTTTATCATAACTCCTTCTAAAAACATCAACGGAATAGGAATCGCCGTCTTTTTTAATTCCGTTTGATAGAAGAATTAGATCAATTAAGGTCATCCCTTCAATGAAAATAAACTTATTTGGATTGTTAATTTCTCCTTGAATTTCTACAAAGGATTCTTCTTTAAGCGATTTCTTTGAGAAAATTTTAATCCGGTCGTTGGCCATCAACTCAAGATTTTTTTCGCCTGAAATAACCTTCTTTAAATCAATAGAAACTACTTTATTTTCTTCACCTTCAAAAAACCTGTATAAAATAGCGCTAGTCAATAAAGCATCGTCTTTGAGACCTTGTGAATTAACTAAAAGCTCACTTAAGTTAGAATTGTTTTCTAAAGAATAGTCACCTGGCAAATATACAGCACCCTCAATGCTTACTTTGTTTAAATATTTATCACTTACAGATTTTGCAGAAACAATATCACCATCTTTTAATAAGCTATTTTTAAAATCTTCCTTATTGTATGTTTTAATTTGTTTATAAACTCCAGAAACTGATTCAACATAGAGCTTGTTTTTATAAGCAAATGATGAAAATCCGCCTGAAAAAACCATTAGATCTTCAAGCGTTTCTTGTTCTTTTAATTCAAAAATCCCCTCTTGTTTGAACTCCCCATTAATAAAGATTCTTTTGGAATAACTAGGAACCATAATCACGTCTTGATCTCTTAAACTAAGTGTAGGATATACACCTTTAGCAAAGTAATCATAAAGATCTATTTTTTTAAAAGTTTTTCCATTTCTTAATATTTCAATATTTCTAAAGCTGCCGTTTTCATTTGGGCCACCAGCAGCATATAGAGCATTTAAAGGGGATGTCATACTAGATAAAGTATAAGTTCCTGGCGTCTTTACGTTTCCAACAATGTTCAACACTATCGATCGGGTGTTCATAAGAGCGATATCGAAATAAACTTTTTGATACGATTCTGAAGATGAATTAATCCCTGAATATATTTTTGAAAGTGCATTGCCAATTCTTTTTTTTGCCGTGAAAATGGTGTAACCACTTAAATAAATTGGAGGGATTCTATCTAATTTTATAGAGCCGTTAGTGTTTATAATTGCATTATACTCGTTTTCTGCCCCTCCCCAAAGACTAATTGAAATTTCATCACCTGGTCCAAGTTGATAAGTTGAAGGAGTGGCGATGTTGAGTTGGGGAGAAGAGTTTGAAGCTGATGAATTTGGATTTGATTTAAAAAACTCCATTCCAAAAATTGGTAGTGAATACAAATCGCTGTCATTTGTATCATCCACGTCATCAAGTTTGTCAGTTGCGTTGATGCCAAAAATTGAACTTAATGTTTCTTCTGTGCCTGAAACTTCCGGTTTTTCGTCTTTGCCTTTTAATGATTTTATTCTTTTTTCAAATTTAGAAATATCGCTTTCACTAGCTCCTTGTGCTCTAGCAAGAGTTTTTAATTGATTTAAGCTATAACCCTCCGCTTGTGCTTTATTCCAATAGGCAAGCAAGTCATCATCACTCATTTGTTCAAGGGAGCTAACAGTGTTTTCGTTAGCAGCTTTATTAATTAAAGTGGTAACATCTTGACCGTAAAATGAGTTTGTAATTAGTAAAGAAACAATTAATAATATTTTTTTCATAAAGTTAAATTTAAACACAGCTTCGCTTAATGACCCACATAGTCAGGTCATCAACATTAGGTCGCAAAATTTTAAACAACGGAAAGCTTAGAGCTAGAGAGCGACAGCCTTACTCTAATTGAATTTAATAATACCGTTATTTTATTTTCGTTAAAGGACTCTACAATCCCCTTTTTATTTTTGAATGGACCATTATGAATTTTTATATAATCTCCATACTTAAAGCTATTTGATTTTGTGAAACAACTAAGCGATTCTTTTAATAATAAAATTTCTTTGTCTAAAATTTTAATAGGACTGCCATGAGCTTTTACTACATTTCTAGCAAAAGGGTTGACGTTGATTAAGTCATAGTTAAACTTACTAAGTTCAAAGAAAACATATCCTGAAATAGCAGCAGTTCGTTTTTTTTTAATCCGGTCGGACCATTGACGTAAATCTGTGAATTCAGGTACGTATGCGTTGATGTTGCTTTTTATGAAATAATCCAAAGCTTTAAATTCAGACCCAGGTTTTGAATATGCAGCGTACCAGCACATAATTTTAATTTTTTACAAATATAAACAATTTAAAACAACCTAATTTAAAAGTTCGTTTACATGTATCATATATTGTAAAACATTGATAATGAGTTTTTTAATGGTTCGTTTATTTTTATTGTAAATATTTGTATAAAATTAGCTAGAAACTTATAAGTAAGGATTAAATTAGCTAAATGAATGTGTTAATTATAGGTTCTGGGGCACGTGAACACGTTTTTTGTTGGAAGATTAAGCAATCAAGTGGGTGTGATTCATTATATGTTGCGCCAGGAAATGCCGGTACAAATAAAATCGCAACAAATCTCGATATTAATATTTCAAACTTTCAAGAGATAAAGAAAATACTAATAATTAAAGAAATTGGTTTATTAATTATTGGCCCTGAAATCCCTCTTATTAATGGGTTGGTAGATTTTATTAAGCAGCAACCAGAATTAAAAGAAATCTTGGTTATAGGCCCATCAATTTCAGGCGCCATGTTGGAGGGAAGTAAGGACTTTTCTAAAGATTTTATGTTTAAACATAAAATTCCAACCGCATCCTACAAAACTTTTAATGCCAATACTCTCGACGATGGAATAGATTATTTAGAAACTATTCCTCCCCCTTATGTTTTAAAGGCAGATGGACCGGCAGCCGGAAAAGGCGTGTTAATACTTGAGAATTTACCACAAGCAAAAGAAGAACTTTCTAACATGCTGATTCATAATAAATTTGGAGATTCTGGGAACAAAGTTGTGGTCGAAGGATTTTTGAAAGGAATTGAACTCTCATGTTTTGTTTTATTTGACGGAAAATCATACATAACCTTGCCATCCGCTAAAGACTATAAAAGAATAGGCGAAGGCGATACTGGATTAAATACGGGAGGTATGGGCTCAATATCCCCTGTACCATTTGCTGACAGAGAATTTCTTAAAAAAATTGATGCCAAAATAATTAAACCAACTATCAAAGGAATTATTAAAGATAAGTTAGATTATGTTGGTTTTATTTTCATTGGAATTATTAAAGTTGAAAATGAGCCTTTTGTTATTGAGTATAATGTTAGAATGGGTGATCCTGAAACTCAAGTAGTTTTACCTAGAATTAAAAATGATTTTCTTGAACTGATGGTAAAAACAGCAAATGGAAAGCTGAATTCTGTTAAATTAGAAATAGAAAAGATGGCCTATGCCAATGTTGTTGCGGTTTCTAATGGTTATCCTGAGCAATATGAAAAAGGTAAAATCATTAGCGGATTGGAAATTGAAAATGATTCAATAATTTTTCATGCAGGCACGAAAAATGAGAGTGAAAATATTATAACTAATGGCGGGCGGGTTTTATCTGTAGTTTCAAGAGCGGATAGTTTCGACTTGGCCTTAAAGAAGTCTTACCAAAACATAAAGCCAATAAAATTTGAAGGCAAACATTATCGGAAAGATTTAGGGTTCGATTTATAAAAATGAATGCGCAGAGGGATCTTTATCTTCCTCCCCTGTTTTTGAAAACCCAATTAATTGAACCGTCCAATATAATAATGCACAAGAAATTATTATTATAAAAATGAAGTTAAATGAATTAGCTATCCACCAATTGTCTAGTTCAATTGCTCTTATTATATCAAGAGGAATAAACAAGATTTCAACAAATAAATATTCAATTAAATAAAAAAAATCTGACATAATATTAATTTCAGTCTACAAAAATAGTGAATAATTATTTTTTTGCAGCAATCCATATTAATTATATTTGAATAAAAAAACAGCTTATGTTCAGCGAATTGTGTCTCAAGGTCTTTAATCAGAGCATTTCAGATTATCATATTAAAAATAGCGTGGCAGAAAATCCTTTGATTCCTTTTAATAAACAAGAAATCGAATATTTGTTATATCAAAAAAATTGGATTGATACGGTTCAGTGGCATTTGGAAGACTTAATTAGAGACCCAAAAATAAATCCTGAAGAGGCTTTAAAATTAAAAAGAACTATTGATGCTTCTAACCAGAAAAGAACAGATTTGGTTGAGTACATCGACAGTTATTTTTTAGAAACTTACAAGCATGTTAAAATTAATGATGATGCTACCTTTAATTCAGAAAGCCCCGCTTGGGCTATTGATAGGCTGTCTATTTTAGCTTTGAAAATCTTCCACATGAAGGAAGAAACGGTCAGAGCTAATGCAACTCAAAATCATGTTGATAATTGTAAAGACAAGCTGGAAACACTTAATCAACAATGCAAAGATCTCTGCAGGGCTATTGATCAGCTTTTAAATGATATTGAGCTTGGTAATAAATACATGCTTATTTATAAGCAAATGAAAATGTATAATGACGAAGATTTAAATCCGGTACTCTATAAATCTAAAAAATAGTTTTCATGCCACACATCTTAGTTTTAAGATTTTCTTCGATGGGTGATGTTGCTATGACAGTTCCAGTTTTAAGATGTTTGGTTAAAAAATATCCAGACGCAAAAATAACACTAGTTAGTAAGTCAATTTATAAACCAATATTTAAAGAATTTAAAACAATTGATTTTTTTGATGTTGATTTTAAATCGAAATATAAAGGAATCCAAGGGTTAGTTTCTCTTTTTAAAGACTTAAAAAAAATTCACCCTACACATATTGCCGATTTACATTCTGTTTTAAGAACAAATATTTTATATATTTTATTTAAAATATTTTTTTTTAAAGCAAAAAAAGTAGACAAACAAAGACTTGAAAGAAAGAAGCTTTTTAAAGAAAAAAATAAATTCTTCAAACCACTAACTCCTATGCCATATAAATATTGTGAAGTATTTAATAAGCTTGGTTTTAGCGTTGATTTAACTAGTCATAAGTTTCCAGACCCTTTAATTCTTGGAGAAAAATGCCAAATAGCTTTAGAGGGGTTTCCAACAAAAAGGAAATGGATTGGAATAGCACCCTTTGCTTCTTTTAATGGAAAAATATACCCATTGGACTTAATGCAAAATGTAGTTTCTTTTTTACAAAGAGATTATTTGGTTTTTTTATTTGGACAAGGGGAATATGAAATTAGTAAACTTGAAATTTGGGCTCAAGCTTACCAAAATGTTTTTGGGGGCTATAAATTGGAATCACTAGCAAACGAAATTGAGATCATTTCAAATTTAGATCTTATGATTTCTATGGATTCCGCCAATGGACATTTGGCAGCAAATTATAATGTACCAGTAATTTCACTGTGGGGATTAACGCATCCTTTTGGTGGTTTTGCCCCTTTTTTATCAAACCAAAAAAATATGTTAGTTTCAAATAGGGAAAAGTATCCAAAGATTCCTACATCAGCTTATGGAAAAAAGATTCCCAACGGATATGAAAACGTAATGAGAACAATTGATTATAAGGACGTATTAACTAGATGTTTAGATATATTAGAAAGCTCTAAACATCATCAAAATCAATAGAAATATTTTGCGATGTTGGAACTGTTTGGCAAGCAAGGACTAGCCCTTCTTGAATTTCTGAATCTGTTAAGATATTATTCTCTAGCATTTTTCCTGTTCCACTTGTGATTTTTCCTATGCAGGATGAACACACCCCTCCTTGGCAAGAATAGGGGACATCAATTTTTTGACTTAAAGCAGCGTCTAAAATTGTTATATTTTTAGGAATGGTTATTTCAAAATCCTCATAATCACATGTTATTTTTGCCATACAATCTCCTACCGAATTAGTTTCTAGTTTTAATTCAGATTTGGAAAAAAAAAGCTCAAAGAGAATTTTGTTTTTTTCATAACCTAATTTATTTAACTCATCAGAAATTGAAAGAGTTAATTCTTCAGGACCACATAAAAAGAACTTGTCAAAGCTTAGTTTAGAATGCTGTTTTAAGCAATAATTAATAAACGCAGAATCAATTCTTCCAAATTCGCAGTCTGCAACATTTTCACGACTATAAATATTATGACAGTAAAAACGAGAGGAGTAACTGGACTCTAAGCCTTTGATATCATTAAAAAACATGGTTTCAGCAATTGATTTGTTGGAATAAAGGAGTACAAATTTATTATCAGTATTTGAGCTTAAGGTGTCTTTAATAATTGAAAGTATTGGAGTGATACCACTACCTGCAGCTATTCCACAAAATATTTTTTTAGAGTTATCGTTTTCAAAAATAAATCTTCCTTCAGGTCTGGAAACTTCAAGTAAATCTCCTTTTCTTAAAACATCATTGGCGTAATTTGAAAACACCCCACCTTTAATACTTTTTACAGCTACAATTAATAGTTCGCTTTGTGGTGAGCTGCAAATGGAGTAGGATCTTGTGATTAACTCTCCTTTAATTTTAGCTCTTAAGGTGATGTATTGACCAGATTTAAAAGAAAATAGTTCAGTAAGATGTGAGGGGATATCAAAAGTAATAGCAACTGCATTAGTTGTCTCCTCTTTAATGTTAGAAATTTTTAATTGATGAAATTTTTGCAAAATATTATAATTTATAATGGACCATAAAAGTATGAAACAGTTTATAATTTAAAAAAAATAGACATTCCTTAATGAATGTTTATATTTGTAGCATGTTTTTAACTTTTTTATCTCTTCAATGGAAATCCTTTTTTAGAGGAGAGTCTGTAGGCGCTAACGTCATGGCCAAAATTTTTAAATGGTTTTGGATTCTATATTTTGCTTTTTTAACTCCAATATTGGGTCTTATAACTTACAAGGTTATAAAAGAAGATTTTCAAGTAGATGATCCTTTCCTTTTTCTCAACAAAAACTTAATTTATGTCTTTGGCTATTGGATAGTCATGAGATACTTTATTCAGCCTATTCCGGTTGTCTCAATCAAACCACTACTTTTAACGCCCATTTCAAAAACTAAAATAGTTAGGCAAACCTTAGGGAAATCTATTTTTTCCTTTTTCAATTTAATAGCATTTTTTTATTTAATACCACTAACATTTGAGCTGGTTGATAATGGCTATTTAATTAATAATTTAATAGGCTGGAACTTAACGATAATTGCCATTGTTTATATTACTAATTATTTAAATTTTTTACTCAATAATAACGATAAGCTTCTGTATGGCATTGGATTAATGCTTGCAATCATAAAGCTATTAGAATATTTCTCTATTTTTGATTTTACAGTCTACTCAGAGGCACTTTTCTATTCTTTTTATGTTAACCCACTGTTTGCTATAGTTCCCTGGCTGTTTTTAATTTGGCTTTATTTTTATGTTTTTAAATTCTTTAAAAATGGACTTTATATAGACTCTGGTTTAAAAAAGAAAACAACAGAAGCTAAAATAGATGATTTCTCATGGCTGGATAGATTTGGAAAAACCGCTATTTTTCTAAAAAATGATTTAAGATTAATTAAACGATCTAAAAGAGCTAGAAGCACAGTTATTGCAGGAATATTTTTTCTTTTTTATGGTTTTATTTTTTATTTTCAAGAGGACATATGGGGCTCATGGATGACCTTTTTTGGATATCTTTTTGCCTCTGGAGGGTTTTTATTTATGTTTGGCTCTTTTGTGCCGAGTTGGGACAGTCAGTACTATTCATTTATGATGTGCCAAAACATAGAGTACATAGAATACATAAAATCTAAATGGTCTTTAGTTGTAATTGGTACAGTTATATCTACCTTTTTGGCCTGTTTTATATATTCTTTTTTAGGAGTTGAAGCCGTCTACGCTGTTTTTGCAGGAGGATTATACAATATTGGTGTTAATGGCTATTTGACTTTATGGGCAGGTGCTTTTACTAAAACACCCGTCGATTTGGACTCGAGTAAAATGGCATTTGGAGGAAAAAAAGCTTTTAATATGAAAACATTACTAATTAGTCTACCTCAAATGGTCCTTCCGATAGCTTTATTTTCACTTGGGAGTTATTATTATTCATACTTAGCTGGTTGCTTAATTGTTGGCTTTACAGGTATTTTGGGGATTTTACTTAAAAAACAAGTTTTTAATCTTATTATCAAGGCATATAAATCAGAAAAGTATTCTACTTTGAAAGCCTATAAACAAACTTAATTTTATGATTACTTTAAAAAATATTACAAAAAATTACTCGAAAGACACGGTATTAGACATAACATCTTTGGAGATACCCGCAGGTCAAACCTTCGGTTTAGTTGGAAATAATGGAGCGGGTAAAACTACTATGTTTAGTTGCCTTTTAGATTTAATTAAGCCTTCAACAGGACAAGTAATCAATAACAATGTTGAAATAGCCAAAAGTGAAAAATGGAAGAGTTTTACCTCAGCATTTTTGGATGACACTTTTTTAATTGGATACTTAATGCCCGAAGAATACTTTTATTTTGTTGGTGAATTAAGAGGTTTGTCAAAGAAACAAGTGGATAATTTTTTAATTCAATTTGAAGTTTTTTTTCACGGAGAAATATTGGGAGGAAAAAAATATTTAAGAGATCTTTCTAAGGGAAATCAAAAAAAAGCTGGTGTAGTTGCCGCTTTGCTCGGAGAGCCTAAAGTGGTAGTTCTTGATGAACCTTTTGCGAATCTCGATCCTTCTACTCAAATTAGACTCAAAGAAATCTTAAAAGATTTATCAAAAAATAAAGAAACAACTATTTTAGTTTCTAGTCATGATATTCAAGACGTTACTGAAGTATGTGAAAGGATTGTTCTTCTTGAAAAAGGAAAGATTATAAAAGACATTGTTACTAGCCCAAAAACTCTCAAGGAGCTCGAAGCGTACTTTAAGGGTTAGTTAACGATTTCAATTTTTTTTGCTTTTCGATAATAAAACAGTTTATTTTTGGTTATAAGTTAGCATACCCTTTTAATTTGAAAAATTCTATATACGCTATATTTTTATTATTTGTTTTTTTAGCTTGTTCTACTAAAAAAAACAAACCTATTAATAAAGGTTACCACTCTTTAGTTTCCTCTTATAACGTTCTTTTCAACGGAAACCAGTCTTTAAATGAGGGACTTTTACAGACAGAAGAAGGCTTCACAGAAAATTATTGGGATATTTTGCCGATTGAAAAATTAAATATATCACAAGATATTATCACCGTTGGCGGCATTGAGAATGAAAACTTTTTGAAAGGAGAAGAAAAAGCAGCCAAAACAGTTCAAAAACATTCCATGCAAATTGACGGAGCCCAAAGGAATCCGAAAATCGCAAATGCCTACATGCTTTTGGGTAAAGCTAGATATTTTGATCAAAGATTTGTTCCATCGTTAGATGCTTTTAATCAAGTCTTTAAACAATCAAATGAACAAACAATAATAGACGGGTCTTTAATTTGGAAAGCAAAAGCTAACATCCGACTGGAACAGGAAAATCTAGCATTAGAAATCTTAAACAAATTATTACAAAAAGAAAGCTTAAGTAAAGAAAATATTTTAGAGGGAAATGCAGCTTTAGCTATGGCTTATTTAAAGCTAGATGAAG
This sequence comes from uncultured Flavobacteriaceae bacterium, assembly GCA_938088195.1. Taxonomy (GTDB): domain Bacteria; phylum Bacteroidota; class Bacteroidia; order Flavobacteriales; family Flavobacteriaceae; genus MAG-121220-bin8. The sequence continues at coordinate 12,875 of CALKEO010000047.1, forward strand.
AAAAAAAAGCAGTCAAACCTTTAAAAATTGCACATGAAATTGAAAATAACAACTTAAAAAAAGCGAGGTATTTATATATTTTGGGTCAAATACTTGAAAAGCAATCAAATAAAGATTCTGCTTATGTTTTTTTTAAAAAAGTCATCCAGTTTAATAGAAAAATTCCAAGAGAACTATTCGTTAATGCCAAACTTAAAACATTGTTACTCGGTTCACTGGAAAACGATAAAAAGGAGTCTCAGTTTAAAAAAATGATTGAAAATTATGAAAACGAAGATTTTTTAGACAAAATTTTTTTCAATTATTCCGTGTTTCTTTTTTCAAAAAATTCTAACGACCTAGCAAAGATTTATTTAAATAAAGCTGTAAGAGAAAACAGTAATGATAAGGAGCTGTTATATAGAGCTTTTATTAAAATGTCAAAAATTTATTTTGAAAATTCAGACTATTTAATTGCAGGAAAATATTTAGATAGCACTTTAAATAATTTAGATAAAAAATCAAAAAAGTTTTGGGAAATTCAAAGACAAAAGAAAGGAATAAGTCAAATTATTCAGTTAGAAAACAACATCAACCTTTACGATAGTTTGATAAAAATTTCATTTTATGGTTCAGAAAAATTAAACAATATCTTAAAAGAAATTGAACGTAATAAAACCCAGATTAAAGTTGATGATGGAAAACAAGAAAAAATTAATATGCAAACTACAGGTTTTAAATCAAAATCTAAAAAAAGTAATTTCTATTTCTACAATGATAATTTAGTTGCATTAGGTAAAAATTCATTCGAAACTTTATGGGGCGTTAGGGTTAAACAAACTTATTGGAGAAACCCCATTTCATCCCAAACAAGTCAAGTGAAGCTAAGCGAGAAAGCGATTAATGAAAAAGAAACCAATCAAACAGAGTCATTTGTTTCAGATGAAAAATCTAATTTACTTTCCTCCATACCAAGGACTAAGGTCCAAAAAGACAGTATATTTAATTTAAAAAACGATTCTTATTTAAGACTGGCAGAGTTATACTTAGTTAAATATAAAGATTTCGGTTCTGCAGAAAGTCGTTTAAAAAAAGTAATAAATTCTGATCCAAAACAAAACTTTGTAGCTGAGGCCAATTATTTACTTTATAAGCTGTATAAGCAACAAGGCTTAAAAACTGCAGAAGAAATAAAAAGTAAAATAATTAACAACCACCCTAATTCAAAATTCTCAAAGATTTTACAAAACGCTAATAGCTTGGTCGTTGAAGAAGAGTTTCTGATCAAAAAATTGGACAGCCTTCAAACCCTTTTTAAAGAACAAAAATTTAATTTGGTAATTAATGAAATTGATAAGCAATTAAACCTTATTGAAAGTCAAAAAATTTCAGTTGATTATGAATTATTAAAAGCAGCTTCTTATGGAAGGTTAGAAGGAATACTTTATTATGGAGAAATGCTTAAAGAAATTATAAATAAATACCCTAATTCTCCAAGAGCAGATGAACTTAAAGGTATTAGTAAAGAGATCAATAAAAAATGGAAATTAAAAAAAGACAATGAAAAATCAGGGAAACACCTTTTAGTTTACATTGTTGATAGTGAGTCACTGAATCAGGAAGTTTTAGGAAAAATCAAAAATGTTTTGGATAATTCCAAACGAGTTTCATTTGACGTTTATAATCAGACCACTAATTTTTTAGTAATAGGAGATTTTTTAAATTTAGAAAACGCGAATAAATCAAGAGGTTTTTTAGAGAAAAAAATAGAATTATTAAAACTTAATAATAATTTTGTAGTTTTGTCTTCCCAGTATAAGAATATGCTGATATACAAGACTTTAGACTTGTTTATAAAATAATTTATGGCTTTTAGTTTAACTAACAATAACGACATGCAACAATCAAGAGATTCTAATTCAATAGATATTATAGAAAAAACAACAAAAGTAGTTGGAGACATAACTTCTAAAGCAGACTTTAGAATTGATGGAAATGTTGAAGGCACAATAACCACAACGGGTAAAGTTGTTGTTGGTGAGAATGGTGTTGTTTCTGGAAAAATTACTTGTTCAAATTCTGATATCGCAGGGTTAATAAAAGGAAGTTTAGATGTTTCAGGAATATTGTCGCTGAAATCCTCTGCAAGAGTTGAAGGAGATGTTGTGGCTGGAAAACTTGCAGTTGAGTCTGGCGCTAATGTTGATGCGAATATTTCAATGAAAGGAGCAAAAAAAATGAAAGCTTTAACAAGTGATGAAAAACAAACGCCCACAGAAAAAACAGCGTAATCCTTATTTAATTTTTATCGGTCTTGTTTTTCAAATGGGAGCAATTATTTTCTGCTTTTCTAAGATTGGAAAACACTTAGATAATTCTTATGATTCTGAAAAATTACTGACCTCAATCTTTACAATCACTGGTGTTATTATATCATTTTACATATTAATTAAACAATTGAAAAGTATAAATAGTAAGCTCTAATAAGCTATATTTTTTCGATAGATGAAATTTTGTTAAAATTTTACATTTCTAATTTTTATATTTTAGTTTATAACATTACATTTGCGGCATTATTTTTTAACCCTGACTAAGACATAAAATTGAAGAATTTTATAAAATTATTCCCAATTATAACTTTATTCTTTGTAGGATCATTTTACTTACAGGCTTCATTTGAAATAAATACAAAAGAAACAAACTCCAAGGGGTCAAAAAAATCTGAAATTAAAGAATATATTAATCACCATTTAAAAGACAGCCATTCTTATTCTTTAACCTCTTACACTGATGAACAAACAGGAAAAAAAGTTTATATAGAAATTCCTCTTCCGGTAATTTTATATGATAATGGGTTTCACTTTTTTATGTCATCATCTCTAAAACATGGAAAAAAAGTAGTTGAGAGTGATGGCAACTATTACAAATTAAATTATCACGACAGTAAAATTTATAAAACAAACAAGCAAGGAGTATTTAATTTTGATGAGAATCATCATCCTACTAATTATGCGCCACTAGATTTTTCAATAACCAAAAATATAGCAACTATCATATTGGTTGCTATTTTAATGTTTTTACTTTTTAGAAGCTTGGCAAAATCTTTCATTTCTAACAACGGCATTTCCAAAGGAATAGGAAGATTTTTTGAACCTATTATATTATACATAAGAGACGATATTGCTATTCCAAATATTGGAGAAAAAAAATATAAGGATTATATGAGCTTTTTATTGACAGTATTTTTCTTTATTTGGTTTCTAAACATGTTAGGATTAACTCCGCTTGGCGTGAATGTTACAGGAAATATTGCCGTAACATTTTCCTTGGCTTTACTAACTTTTTTAATTACAAATTTAACAGCAAACAAGAATTATTGGGGACATATTTTTTGGATGCCCGGAGTGCCAATGCTTATAAAAATAGTACTAGCCCCAATTGAACTTTTAGGAGTTTTCATCAAACCGTTTTCGTTACTTATCAGACTTTATGCCAATATTCAAGCTGGTCACATAGTTCTGTATAGTTTAATTGGTTTGATGTTTATTTTTAATAACATGATAGGATCAAGTTTATCGTTTGTATTAGCATTTTTTATTTCTATTATTGAAATTTTAGTAGCGCTATTACAAGCATATATTTTCACAATGCTATCGGCATTATATTTTGGGTTTGCAGTTGCGGAGGAAGATCATTAAAGAAAGAATGTTTAATTAAAATTATATAAATATGGAAATACCAGTAATCGTAGGAGGTGGACTAGTAGTAATCGGAGTTGGAATTGGAATCGGACTAACAGGAAAAGGAGCTATGGAAGCTATTGGCCGTCAGCCTGATGCCAGTGGAAAAATTCAAGTTGCTGCTCTTATTTTAGCCGCTCTTGTTGAGGGGATAGGTTTTGCTGCGCTTTTTGCGCTTTAAGCCAATTATTAAACTTTTTTCAGTGCTGTAATATTAATTACCGTACTGAAAAAAGATAATTTAAAAATTAAAAAATGGAAAAACTTTTATCCGAATTTTCTATCGGTTTATTTTTTTGGCAGACAGTTATATTTGTTTGTCTAATTTTTTTGCTTAAGAAATATGCGTGGAAGCCTATTCTTGACTCTGTTAATGAACGAGAGGAGGGCATTAAAAATGCATTGCTTTCAGCAGAGAAAGCCAAAGAAGAAATGGCTTCATTACAATCTGATAACGAGCAGACTCTTAAAAAAGCTAGGCTTGAAAGAGACGGCTTACTTAAAGAAGCTAGAGAAATTAAACAAAAATTAATTGACGATGCTAAAAATGAAGCTAGCGCAGAAGCAAAAAAAATATTAATACAAGCTCAAGAGACTATCAAAAGCGAAAAGAATGCAGCCATTGTTGATTTAAAAAATCAAGTTGCTAACCTTTCAGTTGAGATAGCTGAGAAAGTTTTAAAAGAGAAACTTTCAAACGATAAATCTCAAATGGAATTAGTCAAGGAGTTAGTTAAAGATGTTTCTCTTAAATAAATGAAATCAAATCGTGCCGCCATAAGATATGCTAAAGCACTTCTGTTAGAATCAGTAGAAAAGGGTTCTGTTGAAAAAATTTTTCAAGACATGGAACTTGTTACTAAAACTTTTAACAATAATATTGAGTTAAAGCATATGGTGGATAGTAATATTATCAAAAATAGTATTAAAGTATCCTCTCTAAAATTAATTTTTAAAGAACTTAGCAGCATCAGTTTGAGTTTGTTAAATGTCTTGAACGATAACAATAGGCTAAATATATTCGATTCTGTAGCCTTAAAATATAAAGAGCTTTACAACTCACACAAAGACATTCAGCTTGCTACGGTGACCACTGCGGTGCCTTTGTCTAAGGATTTAGAAAATCAAGTTTTGTCTACTGTTTCTAAATTAACTAACAAAAAAACTAACATTGTAAATAAAATAGATAAAACGCTAATTGGAGGGTTTGTTTTGAGAGTTGGGGACATTGAATACAATGCTAGTTTTAAGAATAAATTAAAAAGTATTAAACAAGAATTTAATAAAAACACGAACTTATTAACAACATAAATTATGGCAGAAATTAAGCCTGCTGAAGTATCAGCAATATTAAAACAACAATTAACAGGTCTTGACGCGTCAGCATCACTAGATGAAGTTGGAACAGTGTTACAAGTAGGAGATGGAATTGCACGAGTATATGGTTTATCAAACGTGCAATATGGAGAACTAGTACAGTTTGACTCTGGGCTTGAAGGAATTGTTTTAAATCTTGAGGAAGATAATGTTGGGATTGTTTTATTAGGACCTTCCAAAGAAATTAAAGAGGGTGACACGGTGAAAAGAACACAAAGAATCGCCTCTATTAATATTGGAGAAAAGATTGTTGGAAGAGTGGTTAATGCTCTTGGAAAGCCAATTGACGGAAAAGGGAACCTTGAAGGTAAGCTCTATGAAATGCCACTTGAGAGAAAAGCTCCAGGTGTAATTTTTAGACAACCAGTTAACGAACCATTGCAAACTGGGATAAAATCAGTTGACGCTATGATCCCTGTTGGAAGGGGTCAAAGAGAACTAGTTATTGGGGATAGACAAACAGGTAAAACAACTGTATGTATTGACACAATTTTAAACCAAAAAGAATTTTATGATGCAGGAGAACCTGTTTATTGTATCTATGTAGCGATTGGCCAAAAGGCTTCTACAGTTGCGGGTATCGCAAAAACTCTTGAAGATAAAGGTGCGATGGCGTATACTACTATTGTTGCTGCCAATGCCTCTGACCCAGCTCCAATGCAAGTTTATGCTCCTTTCGCTGGAGCAGCTATTGGAGAATTTTTTAGAGATACTGGACGCCCAGCACTTATAATTTATGATGATCTTTCTAAACAAGCTGTAGCTTACAGAGAAGTTTCATTATTATTAAGAAGACCACCAGGAAGAGAAGCTTATCCTGGGGATGTTTTTTATTTACATTCTAGATTATTAGAAAGAGCTTCAAAGGTTATTGCTGATAACGACATAGCCAAAGAAATGAATGATTTACCAGACTCTTTAAAGCCTATTGTTAAAGGAGGTGGTTCACTTACGGCTTTGCCAATTATTGAGACACAGGCAGGAGATGTTTCTGCATATATCCCAACAAACGTAATTTCTATTACAGACGGGCAGATATTTTTAGAATCTAATTTATTTAATGCAGGGGTTAGACCAGCCATCAATGTGGGAATTTCCGTTTCAAGAGTGGGTGGTTCAGCTCAGATAAAGTCTATGAAAAAAGTTTCAGGAACTTTAAAATTGGATCAAGCTCAGTTTAGAGAACTTGAAGCCTTCGCCAAATTTGGATCTGATCTTGATGACGCTACATTAAATGTGATTGAAAAAGGTAAAAGAAATGTCGAGATTTTAAAACAAGCTCAAAATGATCCATTTACCGTTCAAGATCAAGTTGCAATAATTTTTGCAGGATCAAAAAATTTACTAAGAAAGGTCCCAGTAGAAAAAATCAAAGAATTTGAAAAAAAGTACATTGAGTTTTTAAATTTAAAACATAAAAAAACAATGGAAATAATCAAATCGGGAAAATTAACTGAAGACGTTATTTCTGTTTTAACAAAAACAGCTGAAGAGTTAAGTTCAACCTATTAAAAAAAATAATGGCTAACCTTAAGGAAATTAGAATTAGAATTGGATCTGTATCTTCTACGATGCAGATAACAAGCGCGATGAAAATGGTTTCTGCAGCCAAATTAAAAAAAGCTCAAGACGCCATCACCGCAATGAGACCATATTCTAATAAGCTGTCAGAATTAATGAATAGTTTTAGCGGCTCTTCTGAGGATAAGTCTTTCAGCTTAAAAAGAAAAATTAATAAGGTTTTAATAGTGGCAATTAGCTCTAATAGAGGACTATGCGGAGCGTTTAATGCTAACATTTTTAAAGAAGTCAATAATTTAAAATCAAAGCTAGAGTTCAAAAACTCTGAAATTCATTTTTTAACTATCGGAAAAAAAATAAATGATTCGCTCTCTAAAACTGAAAAAATCATTAAAAACGAAAGTGAATTATTCGATAATTTAAACTATCAAAATGTTTCATCAATTTGTGAAAATTTAATGACTTATTATTTAAGCCATGAATATGACCATATTGAATTAGTTTATAACAGTTTTAAAAATGCCGCCACACAAATTATAAAGTCTGAGCAGTTTTTGCCTATTCCAGTTTCTGAGTCTAACGATTCTTTAAAAATGGACTATATTTTCGAACCTTCCCAGGAATCTATTGTCAATACACTCATACCAAAGTCTTTAAAAATGCAGTTATTCAAGGCTGTTAGAGACTCTTTTGCTAGTGAACATGGCGCTAGAATGACCGCAATGCATAAAGCAACAGACAACGCATCTGAGTTAAGAGATGAATTAAAATTAACATATAATAAAGCTAGACAAGCCTCCATAACAAATGAAATTTTAGAAATTGTTGGTGGAGCAGAAGCTTTGAATAATTAAAAATTTAAGATTTTCCAATAATTAGAAATCTTTAATTTGTTTGTATTTTAAATGTATGGTTGTTAAAGTAATTAATAAATCTTCAAATCCTCTTCCTGCCTATGAGTCATCATTTTCTGCTGGAATGGACATTAGGGCCTTTATAGAATCACCAATTGTTCTACAACCGCAAGAGAGAGTCCTTGTTAAGACAGGATTATATTTAGAATTAGAAAAAAATTTTGAAGCTCAGGTTAGACCAAGAAGCGGCCTTGCATTAAAAAAAGGAATAACTGTTTTAAATTCACCAGGAACTATTGATGCTGATTATAGGGGAGAAGTAGGAGTAATACTAATTAATTTATCATCCGAAAATTTTAAAATCAATTCTGGCGATAGAATAGCTCAGTTGGTAATCTCTAAGCATGAATCAATAAAATGGGAACTATCTCAATCATTAGGAGAATCCAAAAGAGGAGACAAGGGCTTTGGAAGTACAGGCCTTAATTAAAATAACATGAAAATAATTATTCCAATGGCAGGCAGAGGTTCAAGGTTAAGACCTCAAACTTTAATTACTCCAAAACCTTTAGTCCCAATAGCAGGAATTCCAATATTAAATCAGTTGGTTAGCGATACTATAAAGCTTGTTGATGAGCCAATAGATGAGATGATTTTTATAATAGGAGATCCAATTTTTTTTGATAAAAATGTTGAAAAAAATCTTGATTTACTTGCTAAAAAGCATAATTCTAAAGCTACTATTTTTAGACAATTAAAACCTTTAGGTACAGGCCATGCCATAATGTGCGCAAAAGAATCTTTAAGCGGAAGTGCAATCGTAATTTATCCAGACACTTTAATTAAAGCTGATCAAAAGTTTGATAAAAATGCAGATGCTGTTATTTGGACTAAAAAGGTAAGCAACCCTGAGGCATATGGAGTAGTTAAGTTAAATGAACATAATGAAATTATAGACTTAGTTGAAAAACCAAAAAACTTTATTTCAGATTTGGCAGTTATTGGAATTTATTATTTTAAGGAAATATCACAATTAAAAGAAAAACTAGAGATAGTTATTTCTAAAAATAAAATGAACTCAGGTGAGTATCAAATAAACGATGGTTTATTGGCGATGATGAAAGATGGAAGAAAATTCTTAGTTGGAGAAGTAAAAGAATGGCATGATTGTGGAAATGTAAAAAAATGTATTGCGGCAAACAAAGCTATGTTAACTATTTTATCTAAAAACAACAATAATTTTGTTTCTAAGAAAATCAAATCAATAAATTCTAAAATTATTCACCCCTGCTATATTGATGAACATGTGATTATTAAGGACTCCTCAGTTGGGCCTTATGTTTCGATAGGCAAGGGTTCAGAAATTATAAACTCATCAATTTCTAATACCATTATTCAAGCTAATTCTGTTATTAAAAATGCAGATATCGAAAAGTCTATGATTGGGAATAATTGCACATACGACGGACGGGGTCGTGAAATTAATATTGGAGATTTCAGCGAGTTAATTTAACTTGCTTAAAATGAAAAAAACTATTCTTTTATTTTCATTACTATTAATAGGGTGTAAATCTTTAAAAAACACCGAAAACAAGCCTGATTTTAAAAAAATATCAACTAAATCGCTGTTGAGTCAAGTAATAAATAAAAAACCTGAATTCGATTTTATACAAATAAGATCTCAGGCAACTATTTTAAATAATAATTCAAAAAATCAATTTAATTTAGGAATCAAAATAAAAAAAGATGATAAAATTCTAATTGAAGGATCTGTTTTAATCCCTTTATTTAAAGCTTTTTTTACAAAGAATAGTCTCGATTTTTATGAAAAAATATCTAAGACTTACTATAAGGGTGATTATAAGTACCTCTCTTCTTTTTTAAACAATGACATAACATTCAATTCTTTTCAAAATATTTTTTTAGGACAACCTATTACAGATTTAGAAAGTAAAAAATGGAAACAATCAAAATTAGATGGTTTTTACGGTTTGGAAGCTCAATTAAATAATCAAACAACTACCATTAGATACGTTTTTAATCCTCAAAATTTTAGTTTAAACACTCAATCGATCGCCTCAAAAGATTCAAGTTTGAAAATTGAGTATGATGGATATTATTTAATTGGCCAATCTTTTTTGCCTGGAAAAATAAAAATAACTTCAATTAATAAAAATCAAAAACTGGAAATTTCACTCAAACTTAGATTGGTAAATACTAAACAGTTAGATAATTTTTTCTTTAACATACCAAAGGATTATAAAGAAATTAAATTATGATTAATCGACAAAAAATATATTTATATCTAACCTGTTTATTGATGTTGTTATTTCTAAATAACGGATTTTCTCAAAAAAGTAATAAAGCGGAGTTGGAGTTAAAAAGAAAAGAAATTCAAAAAGAAATTAAGCTAATAAATGAATTATTATCTAACAATAAAAAAAGAAAAAAAGCAGTTTATGGCGATATTGAAACGTTAAATTTAAAAATTCAGCGAAAGGAAGAACTAGTTAAGTTAACTAACCAACAAATTAACATATTGAACGATGAGATAAAAGTAAACTTAAAAAAACAAAGCGAATTAAATGAGGAGTTATTAAATGTTAAAAAATCCTACGAGGAAATTATTCTTAAATCATACAAAACAAAATCAGGAAAAAGTAGATTAATGTTTTTACTTTCCTCTGAAAGTTTTTTTCAAGCGTACAAAAGAATTCAATACATAAAACAATTTGCAATTTTTAGAAAAAAACAAGCAATTAAAATATCAGCTTTACTGGATAAGATTAAAAACATCAATGAAGAATTAGACACACAGAAAATTCAAAAAGAAAGTTTACTAGAAATTAATAAATCAGTAAAAAAATCGCTGGAAGTTGAGAAAAATCAATCTAATATTTTGGTGTTTGACTTAAAGCGAAAAGAAAAAAAGTATATTAAAGAAATTGCAGATAAACAAAAAATCTCCTCCCAAATTGATAAAGAAATTGAACGCCTTATAAGAGAAGCTATTCAAAAATCTAACAAGAAAAAGAATAATTCTGTTACTTTCAATCTTACACCTGAAGCAATGGAACTTTCTAAAAACTTTGTGCTTAACAAAGGAAAATTGCCATGGCCAGTTATACGCGGCGTGGTGGTACAGAGATTTGGAACACAAGCCCACCCTGTAGTTAAAACAGCAAAGATAAAGAGCAATGGAATAGTGATTGCTACAGCTAGTAAAGAAAAAGTAAGGACTGTTTTTGAAGGAGTCGTTCTTTCTGTGCTTCAATTTAAGGGTAGTAATCCAACTGTCTTAATTCAACACGGTAATTATATTACAGCATATAAAAACTTAGCTAAAGTATTTGTAAAAAAAGGGGATAGAGTTTCTTCAAGACAAAATATTGGAGAAGTTTTTACTAATAGTTCAACAGGGAAATCTTCTATTCAGTTTAGTGTTTTTCAAAACACAACACCCATAAACCCATTGCTCTGGATAATTAATATGTAATCAAGTGGTTTTAGATAATATTTTTGTAATATATTTCCCTAAAATATCAAACTCTAAATTAACATTATTCCCTTCTTTCAGTTGATTAAAATTAGTGTTGTTAAATGTATAAGGTATTATAGCAACACTAAAACAATTTCTTCTAGAATTCACAACCGTTAAGCTAATCCCATTTATTGCAATTGAACCTTTTTCAACAGTGACATTGTCTAATAACCTATGTTTAATGGTGAATAACCAACTACCGTCCTGTTCTATTGCTTTGGTACATTGGCCAATTTGATCAACATGTCCTTGAATCATGTGTCCGTCTAACCTATCGCCAATTTTCATTGCTCTTTCCAAATTAATATTATCGCCTACCTTCCATAAGCCGATAGTACTTTTTTTAATAGTTTCCTCTATTGCGGTAACACAATAGTAATCATTTTCAATAAAAACAACTGTTAAACAAATGCCATTATGTGAAATACTTTGATCTACTTTAAAGTCAGAAGCTAGTTTCGATTTTAAGGTAATATTTAAATTGCTTTGGTGTTTTTCTAATTTTGTAATTTGAGCTACGTTTTCAATAATTCCAGTAAACATTTCTTTTAATTATAATTATTTTTGTAAAATTAGTGATAAATACAATAATTATATATGGAAGTTAATAATCGTCCAGTTGTAGGGATTTCTTGTGGGGACTTAAACGGGATTGGAACAGAGGTTATTCTTAAATCATTTGAAGATTCAAGAATTTTAGAATTTTTTACACCCCTTATTTTTTCAAATCTTGAATTTCTCTTGTCTCAGGCAAAAAATTATAAATTAAATTTAACATTCAATAAAATTAACTTGAATCAACGTCCTAGAGCAGGAAAAATCAATGTCATTGATGTTTGGGATGAGACTTTTAAATTAGAGTTTGGTAAATCAACAAAAGAATCAGGAAATCTTTCATTTCTTTCGCTTGAAGCAGTTGTAAAAGCTATAAATAATAATGTTGCAGATATTATGGTTACTGCTCCCATAAACAAACAAAATATTCAGAACGAAAAATTTGATTTTCCAGGTCACACAGGCTATTTATCTAAACAGTTTAAAGGTGAAAGTTTAATGTTTATGGTTAGCGAAGAATTGAAATTAGGGCTATTGACCGATCACATCCCTTTAAAAGATATAGTTTCAAAAATTAATTTTAATGCAATTCAAAATAAAATTAAACTTATAGAGAACTCATTAAAAATCGATTTTGGAATTAATAAACCTAAGATTGCAGTATTGTCCATTAACCCTCATGTCGGAGATGGAGGCGTAATTGGAAATGAAGACGATACATTATTAATACCAGCATTATTAGAAGCTTCAAAATTAGGAAGCCTTATTTCTGGCCCTTTTCCTAGCGATAGTTTTTTTGGGTCAGGAGCTTATAAAAAATATGATGCGGTTTTGGCTATGTATCACGACCAAGGATTAGTTCCTTTTAAAACACTATCATTTGGTGAGGGAGTAAATTATACAGCTGGATTGAATATAGTAAGAACATCTCCTGATCATGGGACTGGTTACGATATTGCAGGTAAAAACAAAGCTAATCCCGCGTCCTTTAAAAAAGCACTATTTTTAGGTATAGAAATTTTTAAAATGAGAAAAAACTATCAAAAATTATTAAAACCACAACTTTAGTTTAATATAAATTTTGATTGACATTTTCAAATTATAAATTTTCCTATATTCGCAATCCAAATTCAAAAAAATGCATTTTCTTAAACAATATGTAATTAATTTTACGGGCCTTAAAGATGGGCTGCATAATTATGAGTTCAGCGTAGCTGATAAGCTTTTAAGGCATTATAATTTTGATGATTTTAATAATTGTAGGATTGATGTTAAAATGAATTTAGTTAAAAAACCTAATCTTTTAGAGCTTAGCTTTTTTTCAAAAGGAGTAATTAATTTAAATTGCTTTGTGTCAAACGAACCTTTTGACTATTCTCAAAATTCACAAATGGATTTGGTTGTTAAATTTGGCAATGAATTAAATAATGACAATCATGAATTATTGATTTTACCAAAAGGATCGTATCAAATAGACATTTCACAGCAATTATATGAAATGATAGTGTTATCTTTGCCTTTAAAAATAACTCACCCTGGAATAGATGACGGAACACTAAAGTCCGAAACCTTGGAAAGGCTTAAAAAATTTGGTTTAAAAAACAACAATATTTCTAAAACTGATCCCAGGTGGGATAAACTAAAAGATTTAATTTAAATATAGATTATGGCACATCCTAAAAGAAAAATCTCCAAAACTAGAAGAGATAAAAGAAGGACTCATTATAAAGTTTCTGAATCACAAATTGCTACTTGTAAAACTACAGGGGAATCTCATTTATATCATCGAGCCCACTGGCATGAAGACAAATTGTATTATAAGGGGAAAGTTTTGATAGATAATTCAGTTCAAGCCGAGGCTTAAAAACATTCTTTTTTTGTCTTTTTTGCCATTTTTTTGCCATTTTTATATCTTTTTTTGCCATTTTTGTGTAATTATATAACTAACAATTGAATAAAACACGTGCTTCAATTACGGCAGTAGGCTCTTATTTGCCTAGTAAAGTTTTAAACAATCAAGACTTAGAAAAAATGGTTGACACTAGTGATGAATGGATCTTCAGCAGAACTGGTATTAAGGAGAGAAGAATTTTAGCTAATGGTTTAGGGACATCATTAATGGCTATTAAAGCTGCTTCAAAAATTATCAAAAAAAAAAACATTAATCCCCTTGATATTGATATGGTTATTGTTGCTACAATAACACCAGATATGCATGTTAGTGCTACTGCAGCTCATGTTGCTTCAGAAATAGGCGCTCTCAATGCTTTTGGATATGATCTACAGGCCGCATGCTCTGGATTTTTATATGGAATGTCAGTTGCATCATCTTACATTGAATCTGGTAAGTATAAAAAAATTATTTTGATTGGTGCAGATAAAATGTCTTCTATCGTTGACTATAGTGATAGAAATACTTGTATAATTTTTGGAGATGGAGCAGCTGCAGTTCTATTTGAACCAAATAACGATAATCTAGGTATGCAAGATGAATATTTAAGATCTGACGGAGTGGGAAGGGAATTTTTAAGAATAGAAGGTGGAGGCTCAATTTTACCAACATCATTAGACTCAGTTTCTAAAAAAAAACATTTTTTATTTCAAGATGGTAAAAGTGTTTTTAAATATGCAGTTTCAAATATGGCCGATGCTTCTGGTGAAATAATGAAAAGAAATAATTTATCAAATGAAGACATTGATTTTTTGGTTCCACACCAAGCTAATAAACGAATAATTGATGCTACAGCTAGTAGGATGGGGATAAAAGAATCAAAGGTTCTTATGAATATTGAAAAATACGGAAATACAACTGCTGCCACCATTCCACTGATTTTGTCAGATTTTGAAAATAAATTTAAAAAAGGAGACAATATCATTTTTGCAGCTTTCGGAGGAGGTTTCACTTGGGGTGCATCTTATTTAAAATGGGCTTATAACACTTAAATAACTTTAATATTATGAACATAAAAGACATTCAACAATTAATTAAATTTGTAGCAAAATCTGGCGTAAGCGAAGTTAAAATTGAATCCAAAGATTTAAAAATCGGAATAAAGACTGGAAATGTAGAGAAGCCAGTTGTTTACTCGTCTCCAACAATATTAACTCAGCCAAGTAACCCCATTTCTGAAACTCAAATGAGTAGCCCGGAAATAGCAAGTGAACAAGAAAATGATTCGGAAGACACTAATTTAATTACAATTAAGTCTCCAATTATTGGAACTTTTTACAGAAAACCTTCTCCAGATAAATCCAATTTTGTTGAAAATGGTGATGTAATATCCGAGGGTGATGTACTATGTGTAATAGAAGCCATGAAGTTGTTTAATGAAATTGAATCTGAATTTTCTGGGAAGATTGTTAAAATTTTAGTTGATGATGCTTCACCTGTCGAATTTGATCAGCCATTATTTTTAGTAGATCCGTCGTAATTAATATTAACTTAATATAGGAGTATGTTTAAAAAAATATTAATTGCTAACAGAGGGGAAATAGCTCTAAGGATTATAAGAACTTGCAAGGAAATGGGAATTCAGACAGTTGCAGTTTACTCTGTTGCAGATGAAGAAAGTCTCCATGTGAAATTTGCAGATGAAGCAGTATGTATCGGACCAGCAAATAGTTCAGAATCTTATTTGAAAATTCCTAATATAATTGCGGCCGCTGAAATAACAAATGCTGATGCTATTCATCCAGGATATGGATTTTTATCTGAAAACTCTCGATTTTCTAAAATTTGTGAAGAACACAAAATTAAATTTATAGGTGCCTCTGCTGAAATGATAGATCGTATGGGAGACAAAGCTTCTGCGATATCTACTATGAAAGAGGCAGGTGTACCCACTATTCCTGGATCTGAAGGAATAATTGAGTCTTTAAAAGAAGCTAAAAAATTAGCAAAAAAAATTGGATATCCTGTGATGATTAAAGCTACAGCTGGAGGTGGTGGTAAAGGAATGAGAGCCGTTTGGAAGGAAGAAGAATTTTTAGATTTATGGGAAAGTGCCAAACAAGAAGCTAAGGCTGCTTTTGGAAATGATGGTATGTATATGGAAAAACTAGTTGAAAATCCACGCCATATTGAAATCCAAATTGTAGCAGATAAATTTGGAAAAGCCTGTCACTTATCAGAAAGAGATTGTTCAATTCAACGACGACATCAAAAATTAACTGAAGAAACTCCCTCTCCTTTTATGACCGAAAAATTAAGAGATAAAATGGGGGAGGCTGCGGTTAAGGCCTCCGAATTTATCAAATATGAAGGCGCTGGGACTATCGAATTTTTAGTTGATAAAAACCGAAATTTTTATTTCATGGAAATGAATACTAGAATTCAAGTTGAACATCCAATTACTGAACAAGTAATTGATTATGATTTGATTAAAGAGCAAATAAAAGTTGCCTCAGGAATTAAAGTTTCTGGGAATCATTATTATCCTAAACTTCATTCTATTGAATGTAGAATCAATGCTGAAGATCCTTATTCAGGCTTTAGACCATCACCCGGGAAAATTACTAATCTTCATTTACCTGGTGGGCACGGAGTAAGATTGGATACTCACGTTTACAGTGGCTATACAATTCCTCCAAATTATGATTCAATGATTGCCAAATTAATTGTAACTGCCCAAAACAGAGAGGAGGCAATTAATAAAATGAAAAGAGCTTTGGATGAGTTTGTAATTGAAGGAATTAAAACTACAATACCATTTCACAGGCAATTAATGGATAACCCCGATTATATTTCTGGAAATTATACTACCAAATTTATGGAGGACTTTAAAATAAAAGAGAATTAAGAAATTAACTTATTTTCTATTAAGTATTCTGCAATTTGAACAGCATTAGTAGCAGCACCCTTTCTTAGATTATCTGCCACAACCCATAAGTTCAGACTGTTTTTTTCTGAATAATCTTTTCTAATTCTTCCAACAAACACTTCGTCTTTTCCTTTTGAAAATAGAGGCATAGGGTATTCTAAATTAAACGAATCATTTTTAATGCATAGTCCAGGAAAATTGCTTAACAGTTTTACAATATCAATAATTTCAAAAGAATTATTTAAAGTAATATTAATTGACTCGCTGTGCCCGCCAATTACTGGGACTCTTACTGCTGTTGCACTAACTTTTATTGTTGAATCAAGAATTTTGTGTGTTTCATTAGAAAGTTTCATTTCTTCCTTAGTATAACCATTTTCTAAAAAATCATCGCAGTGGGGTATGGCATTTTGATGAATAGGGAAATTATAAGCCATTTCTCCTTTTACACCCTCATATTCATTTTCTAATTGTTTTAATGCTTTCATTCCTGTTCCTGTAATGGATTGATAAGTTGAAACTACCACTCTTTTTATTCCATACTTTTTATGGATGGGACTTAAAACCATTAACATTTGAATTGTTGAACAATTTGGATTCGCAATAATTCTATCATTTGAGTCTAACAAAGACCCATTAATTTCAGGAATAATTAACTTTTTAGTTTCATCCATTCTCCAGGCGGAGGAGTTGTCAATAACAGTTGTGCCAGCTTTTGCAAATAGCGGCGCCCACTCTAAAGAAGTGCTACTTCCAGCTGAAAAAATCGCAATATTAGGAGCGATTTCAACTGCCTGTTTAAGGCTAATTATTGTATATGTTTTATTTAAAAAGTTAATTTTTTTCCCAACAGAATTTTCTGAAGCGACGAGATATAGTTCGTCAAAATATAACTTTCGTTCTTTAATAACTTCAAGTACAACTCCACCTACCATTCCAGTAGCACCAACCAAAGCAATTTTCATACAATCTATTTTTTAGCAAAAATAATTATTTCCTATGAATCAAAAACTCATTATTGTTTTGTATCATTAATGTAAATTTTTGTTATATACAAAACAATTACTGTATAACAATTCGTCGAATTCTTTTTGAAAGAGAAGTAATAATTTCATAGGATATAGTATCTGCAGATTTTGAAAAATCCTCAGCTGAAATATTTTTGTCATCAAAAATTATTACCGAATCACCTTCTTGACATTTGACCTTAGAAATATCTATCATCATCATATCCATACATACATTTCCAATAATCGGAACAAGCTTTCCTTTTACTTGAACTTTCCCTTTTCCTTTTCCGTAGTGCCTGTAAATCCCATCAGCATGTCCAATTGGCAATGTTGCTATCAGTGTATCTTCTTTTGCTATAAAACCTTTATTGTAACCCACTGATTCACCTTTTTTAATCTTATGAATTTGAGATATTATAGTTTTTAGACTAATTATTGGTTTAAGAAATAGTTTGAATTTAGGATTATTTCCAAAGCCATAAAGTCCAATTCCAGTTCGAACCATATCAAATTGGTAATCAGAAAAATTTAGTATTCCCGAAGTGTTTAACAGGTGTTTTCTTATTTTAAAACCAATTTTATTTTCAAAAAGAGTAGAGGTTAGATAAAAGTTATTTATTTGTTTTTCTGTAAAAGATTTTTCAAGAGTATCTTCTGAAGCCCCTAAGTGTGAGAAAATAAAATTGGGCTTTAGTCCGTTCAAGGATTTTACCAATTTATCAATATCATTATTTTTGAAGCCCAATCTATTCAAACCAGAATTAAACTTTATTTGAAAGGAAGGATTGTTATTTGATTTTATCTTAGAAATAAATTCCTTTAAAATTCTAAATGAATATATGCTAGGCTCTAGGTCATATTCAATAATTTTATTAAAATCGTTTATTTGTGGATGCAAAACTAGAATAGGAGTTTTAATCCCTTCATTTCTAAGTTCTATTCCCTCACTAGTGTAAGCAACCGCCAAATAATTCACTTTTTCTTTCTCTAATTTTTTTGAGATAATAACAGAATCTGAACCATAAGCAGAAGCCTTAACTACTGCCATGATTAATGTTTTCTTTTTAACTTTTGACCTAATAAAAGCAAGATTTTTTTTAAGATTAACCAAATTAATTTCAATTACTGTTTCTTGATTGACCATCATTTATTTTTTTCTCTAGAATACATTTTTTTTATAAAAGCTTTTCTAGAAAGTGGTTCGTATTCTTTTTTTTTACCAATCATTACTAAATCATCGTTTATTGTTTTTCTAAAACTAAAACCCGCAAGTTCACCAGTTTCAACACAAACAGCATGAACTTTAGTGACTTCTTCGGCACAAGCCATTAAATTTGGCATCGGACCGAACGGGTTTCCTTTATAATCCATATCCAATCCTGCAACTATTACTCGTTGCCCATTATTCGCTAACGTATTACAAACTAAAACTAAATTTTCATCAAAGAATTGGGCTTCATCAATTCCTATTACAGAATACCCCTTCGAATTTTTTAAAATCTCTTTAGATTCATCAATTAACTTACACTTTATTTCATTTTTGGCATGAGAGACTATTTTTTCTTTAGAATTTCTTGAGTCTTTTTTTGGCTTGAACAAAATAAAGGATGTATTGGAAAGTTCAACTTTTTTTATTCTACGAATTAATTCTTCTGTTTTTCCTGAAAACATGGACCCACAAATGACTTCAATTCTACCATTTAAAAAATTTTTATTTTCAATCATTTTAAAGCCTTATTATTGTTTTTAAAGTAGTTAACTTTATTAATTGGACAAATGTCTAAAAATTAATTCAACATGGCAAAACTATATATTGTTCCTACACCAATTGGTAATCTTGAAGATATAACCTTAAGAGCAATAAAAGTTTTAAAAAAAGTAGATTTAATTTTATGCGAAGACACTCGAAGGAGTAAAAAACTCCTAAATCACTTAGAAATTGACGTGCCATTAAGATCACATCATAAATTTAATGAACACAGCGAGGTAAGTTATATCGTAAAAAAAATAGTTGAGGGTAGCAATATGGCTTTAATCTCAGATGCTGGGGTTCCTGGAATCTCTGACCCAGGATTTTTAATTGTTAGAACTTGTCTAGAAAATAATATTGAAATAGAATGTCTCCCCGGTCCCACAGCTTTTGTTCCAGCACTTGTAGTTAGTGGCCTACCTATTGATAAATTTATATTTGAAGGCTTTTTACCCGCTAAGAAAGGAAGAAAATCTAGGCTAGAAAAACTTTCTTTAGAGTCAAGAACAATGGTTTTTTATGAATCACCTCACAAATTACTCAGAACTCTTTTAGATTTTGATAATTTTTTTGGATCAAACAGGAAAATTTCAATTTCTAGAGAGCTAACTAAACTTTACGAAGAAACATTAAGAGGATCTATTAAAGAAATGGTTGCTATTTACAGCAATAAAAAACCTAAGGGGGAATATGTAATCATTGTTCAAGGAAAAGGAAAATAGTATGAACTGGAAAGTTGAACCTAATGAAGATAAATCAATTATAGATTCCCTTTCAAATGAGTTAAAAGTTGATACTATAATTTCTTCAATGCTTGTTAGAAGAGGAATTACCAATTACAGTCAAGCAAAATTTTTTTTTAGACCAAGTTTAAACAAATTGCATGATCCTTTTTTAATGAAGGATATGAATGTTGCGGTGGAAAGAATTTTAAGTGCCATTGAAAAGAAAGAGTCGATTATGATTTATGGAGATTATGATGTAGATGGCACTTCTTCAGTTGCTTTATTGAGCTCCTATTTGAAAGAATTAGGTGCTATTTGTACTTATTATATTCCGGACAGGAATTCTGAAGGTTATGGTATTTCTTTAAAAGCAATAGATTTGGCTAGTTCCAATAACCAGCGATTAGTTATTGCTTTAGATTGTGGAATAAAAGCTCATAGTCAAGTGGAATATGCTTTGAACAAAAAGATAGATTTTATTATTTGCGATCATCATAATCCAAGTGAAACTCTGCCAAATGCTTTAGCAGTTCTCAATCCCAAAAGACAGGACTGTAGTTATCCTTTTAAAGAACTTTGTGGTTGTGGAGTAGGGTTTAAATTAGTTCAGGCAATTAATTTAAAAAAAGGAAATAATATAGATAAAATTGTTAATTATTTAGACTTAGTAGTACTTGCAATTGCAGCGGATATTGTTCCAATTACAAATGAGAATAGGATTTTAGCTCATGTTGGAATGCAAGTAATAAATTCTAACCCAAGAGTCGGAATTCATACGATTTTAAAAAACAACAATAAAAAAGAGTTTACTATTTCAGATCTTATGTTTTATGTTGCACCAAGAATAAATGCTGCAGGAAGAATTTCTCATGCTCGTTTAGCACTTCAGCTCTTAATAGAAGAGGATACTGATAAAGCAGAAAAAATTTCCAGAAAAGTAGATGAACTAAATACTCAAAGAAGAGAAATAGAAAAAGAAATAACAAATGAAGCTTTAGGTCAAATAGAGAAGCAAGTCAACAAAAAACATAATTCAACGGTTGTTTTTAATAAATCATGGAATAAAGGAGTTATTGGGATAGTTGCCTCAAGATTAATCGAAAAACATTATAAGCCTACAATTGTTTTTTGCAAATCAAGTGATGGAAATTTAACTGCTTCTGCAAGGTCTATTAAAAATGTCGATTTGTATAAAATATTAGAAGATTGTAAAGATAGTATAGTCCAATTTGGGGGTCATAAATATGCTGCAGGACTAACAATAAAAGAATCAAACTTTCGATTGTTTAAAGAAAGTTTCGAGAAAGCGGTTTCTTTTCATATTAATAATAAATTACCTGAACCAGAAATGGTAATTGAATCAAAAATTAAATTGGATGCTATTACGCCAAAGTTTTTTAGAATCTTAAATCAATTTGAACCCTTTGGGCCAGGCAATAGAACGCCAATTTTTATTTCCGACGGATTAAGTTTGGATGGTAGTATAAATAAAATTGGAAAAGATAAGGAGCATGTTAAACTTTCGGTAAAGCAAAAAGCTACAATATCATTTTCAGCAATAGGATTTTGGTTTTCTGAAAAATTTGACAAGATTATAAACCAGAGTTCTTTTTCTATGGCATATACTATTGACCAAAATACTTGGAGAGGAAAGACTTCTGTTCAACTCAAAATAAAAGATATTAAATAAAAAAAGCCCCAATAAGTGAGGCTTTTTTATTAAATAAATACAAAAAATTAGAATCGGTAGGTGAAACCTAAATTCCAAGTTCTTCCCCATCCAGGTATAACTCTGTTTCTTACATTGATTCCTTTATAATTTTCGGTTGATGCAGTAGCC
>CALKEO010000048.1 GCA_938088195.1 uncultured Flavobacteriaceae bacterium
ATTTTAAGAGGAACTTCTTACGGAGATGTAAGACCATTATTAAGAGACAGAGATAAGCCTATGACTAATCCAGACTTGCAAGATGTTTTTGAAGCTGACGCTGCGACAGATGTTAGATGGACAGTCAACGGTATGATTGGAACTGCTCAAGGGCAAGCGACTGTTCTTGGAAAATTCCCAACTATGACTGGTTTGGATAATGTAACAATAATTCGAGTTGAGGAAATGCACCTAATCTATGCTGAAGCTATGCTTAGAGCTGGACAAAATGATATTGCTTTGACTTATTTAAACAATATTCCTGCAATAAGAGGACTTGGAGCAAATTATTACCCTTCTCCTGCTACTCTTGATAATATTCTTCTAGAAAGAAGAAAAGAATTTTATTGTGAAGGATTACGATACGATGATCTATTAAGAACTGGCCAAGGTATGCCACTTGTTAATAGTGGATTACAACTTAATGATGATAAAACTGGAACTCCTCCAGCATATGGCGATTACAATACCGCCAAGCCTATTTTTCAATCTGAGTTGAATGCTAATCCTAATATTGTTCAAAACTACGGATACTAATATCTAACTAACCAAGATATTTATTAAAACCCGCTTTTATTAGCGGGTTTTTTCATTTAATATGGACAATACTACACTGACAATCATATGGACGGTAATTGGAATCATTCTCTTTCCTATAATATTAAAAAATAAAGCACCCTACGGAAGGCATACAACAAAAAAATGGGGGAAAACAATAAGTAATAAAGCTGGCTGGATAATAATGGAGTTACCAGCTTTACTTATTTGTCCACTATTCTACTTTACAAATACAACTAACCTACCTAGCTTAAACACTTTTTTTGTGGGTCTCTGGATCATTCATTACATAAATCGAACAATAATATTTCCTTTTAGAATTAAAACTAAAGGAAAAAAAATGCCATTAGCTATCGCTCTTTCTGCAATCTTTTTCAATACAATAAACGGGGTGATTAACGGGTACTTTCTTTCTGTTACTGATTATTCTCTTTCTAATTCACCCTTGATAATTGCAGGTTTTTTTATTTTTTTCATTGGTTTAGTATTAAACATCCACTCGGATAATAAATTAATTTCTTTAAGAGAAAACACACAGGTTAATAACTATACCATTCCAAAAGGTGGATTATTTAATAAAATTTCGTGTCCCAACTATTTTGGAGAACTTACCGAGTGGTTTGGATTTGCAATAATGACTTTTAATATTGGAAGTCTATCCTTTTTTGTCTGGACATTCATTAATTTAGTACCAAGAGCCCTATCTCATCACAATTGGTATAAAATAAATTTTGAAAACTATCCTAAAAATAGAAAAGCAATTATCCCTTATATTTTATAAAAATGAAAAACAATAAAGAAATAGACAATAAATGGTCAATTAAAAACAATAAACTATCTAGGTCATTTGAATTTAAAAATTTCATAACAACCTTTAATTTTATGAAAGATATTGCAATCATCTCTGAGGAAATTAACCACCACCCTACTTGGACAAATACCTATAATAAATTAGAAATAATTCTACAAACACACGACACTGGCGGTTTAAGTGAATTGGATTACTTGCTTGCAAGAAAAATTGATCAATTATACAATCAACTTAAATAATTTGGGGTAATAAATAATAAGAGCTGTTACAATAGCAAAAACAGCTGAAAAAAAAACTGCTCCTGCAGAAACATCTTTTATAACACCTATTTTTTTATGGTAGTTTGGATGAATAAAGTCAGCTAATTTTTCAACGGCAGTATTAAGAGACTCAGTAGATAGCACTAAACAAATGGCTAAAACTTGAAATAACCATTCTATTTTAGAAATATTAAAATAAAATCCAGCGATAATAAAGCAAACTGAAAAAAACAGTTGGGCCTGAATCGAATGCTCAGTTTTAATCAAATAAAAAGCACCTTTCAAAGAGTAAAAAATTGCTTTAGTTCTACCTTTAATAAATTTAATCATAGTGTAACAATATTACGAATATATGATTAATTTTATTCAGGATTAAAACATAAAATTTTTTACATAAAACCGGTATGATTATTGATTCTATTTAGATATGAAAAAAACCAAACTCTGTATACTAGTATTACTCATAAGTTTCAATACACTCTTTTCACAAATTAACCCTAAAAATATTGAGATAGTAAGAGATCAATATGGAGTTCCTCACATTTTTGGAAAAACTGATGCCGAAGTTGCTTATGGACTAGCTTGGGCACACTCTGAGGATGATTTTAAAACAATTCAACAGGCTTACTTGGCTGGAAATGGTCTACTCAGTAAACATTTGGGATTAAATGGTGCCGCTGCTGATTTTTTAAGTCAATTGATTCGATCTGACTATGTTATTGATAGCTTGTTCAATACCCTAGATCCAGATTTTATAAAAATTGCTGAGGGTTACGCACAAGGCATAACAAAATTTGCAAAAGAACATCCCGATCAAGTTCTGGTGAAAAAACTTTTTCCCATTACACCAAAAAAAATGCTTAAATATTCATTTTTACAGCTATTTATCTCAAGTGAAGGTGATCGAGCTGTAAGATCAATCGTAGAGAATAATTTAAAAGATTTATCGTTTTTTAAAGAAAATAATCTTGGATCAAATTTATTTGCTTTTAACACGAGTATCACAAAAAATGGTGAAACTTACCTAGG
>CALKEO010000049.1 GCA_938088195.1 uncultured Flavobacteriaceae bacterium
GTGCCAAAAGTTAATCTTGGAGAAATATAATCAGGGCAAATTAAGTAATCGGGTTTATAAAAGAGTAATTTAAATGGAAGTATAACTTGTTTCCAAATTAAATAATTCAATTGAAAAAGCCATCTTATTAATTGATTCGAAGAGTTTAAATATAGTTGATTGTTTACAAGCTTGTTTATGTCATGTGAAAAAGTATATTCAATATTTTCTGAACCATGTTCAACAACAGCCAATGACAATTCATTTATATAAGTTCTGATCCCGGAAAGGGCTGCTTTGTAATAATAAACATCAATAAATACTGTAGTTTTTTTCAATTCATGTTTTTTTTAAAATTATCCATTGATTAATTTTGAAAAAATTTTGAATTAGTCTTTTTATTTTTTTAAAAATACTGATTTTATAGCTAAATAAATTTGACATAGACTCCCCCATTCCCTCTGAGTAATGTTCTACTATTTCAAAATTATACTTATTAGCTAAATTTGAGAGAAGCTTGTTTGAGAAAATAAATGTATGCTCTATACCATCAATTATTTTAGGAACTCTGAAGTTTAAAAACATTAAATTATTATACAATTTATAGAGAAGACTTGATGAATCTGGTGTTCCAATACAAACAAATCCATCTTTTTTTAAAACTCTTTTAATTTCTGTAATAAATTCATTTAAATCTGTAACATGTTCAATTACATGTGAAACATGAATTAAATCAAAAAAATTATTAGGATATTTTGCGTTTTTTAAATCACCCAAAAAACATTCTGCATCAAAATTAGTTTTAATAAAATCTATTGCATTTTGATCAAATTCTGTAGCATAAAGCTTAAATCCCAATTTCTGTGCGTATGCTAATCCTAATCCTAATCCACAACCAACATCTAAAAATTTACCATTATCATTAAAATGAGAAATATATTTAGCTTCTTTAAAAATTTCGCTTTTTGATAGCTTATCAATCCTTTTAAAGTTTTGTTTAGCTATTGATTTCATATCATAACCTTCATACTTTTTAGTATTCGAATAATTAGAGTAGTATGTAGCCAATTCGTTATTATCAGCCATTGGATTAGCAAAAATTAAATCACATTTTTTACATTTTACTCTTGAGATGTGTGGTCCTTTTCTAGAACAATCAATTGCCCATCCAATTAAGTCAGAAGAATTACAATAAGGACATTTTTTATAAAGAATCATGTACAATAATTTTATTGTAAATATTTTCGTTTATACCAACTAACAACCAAGAAAATAAAGATACAAAAAGATAAATTTCAATATTTGATGTTAAAGCTGGAATTACTAAACCAATTTTCAATAAAAACAATGTTAATCCTATTTTTTTATTTGAAACTATTTTTGAATATTCAAATGTTTTAAAACCGTTAATTATACTTTTTAAAATAATTAAAATATAAATTATCATAAATATTACTCCAAGTTGAACTCCAAAAATCAAAAACTGATTTTCTCCTCCAACCTTGGCGTCATCTATCACTGACAAAGCATTGCCACTTTTTGTTAATCCAATTCCAAAAGGATTTTCATAAATAGAAATTATTGATTGAATCCACTCAAAAAGGTGGCCTAAGCTAGATGGTTCTACAAAATAAAAAGTATCTTCTAAATAATAAAGAAAATCATCACTAGCAAAAAAACTAATTGATAAAAAAGATATTATAAAAATAAAAAGACCGTATAATAACCATTTAAAGCTTTTAGAAATAACTATAAAAACAGTAAAGATCAGTAAGGCCCCTAGTATTGGAGATCTTGAAAATGCTAAATAAAAAATAATACTTGTAATTAAAATATAAAATATTATTTTTTTGTTTGAAAAAAATAATTCTGAAAAGAATATAGAAATATAACAAAGTAGTGATGCTGATAATGCAAGTGGATTTGAAAAAAAAGCTGCATATCTAGGTTTTCCATTAACATTTTCAAAAGTCCAAGCCAAGTCATAATTTCCCTCAGGATAAAAATTATTTATCGCTAAATTATATTCACTGTATTCAACTAGGGAATGAAAATGTGTAGAAAAAATAAATTCTACAACTGCAAAAGAAAAAATAATTAAAACTAAACTTTTAAAAATAGCAACAGTACTATTCCATTCGGCTTCACTAAGGCTGATGTTTCTCCCAACATAATATAATGCAGGAATTAAAAATAAATTCTTTGCGTAAATTGCTTTTAATAAAAAAGTAGCATCTCCAATAGGAGCTATGAGATAAATTAATATATGAACAAAAAACAAAAGCATTAATTTATCTAAGAAAGACAAATGAAATTTCCTATTTAATATTGATCCTTTTTTGCCAAATAAAAGAATGAAAAATGAAAAATATAAAATTATGTCTTTAGAAAATTTTATTGTATCTATTAGTATTTCATTTTTAAAACATAAATAAATTAAAGATTGAAAAACTGTATATAAAGGAAGAAAAAAAATTATGTATAAAAGCAAATAAAAGAATTTTCCATTAGAAACTTTTTCCAATATTTTTAATGTAAAAAACGCATACAAAACCAAAAGTATATTTCCAATCACAATCATGCCTGAAAATTATTATTTCTTAATCCATCAATAAGTCCTTTGTAAACCATATTAAGTTTGTTAGTTCTAAGTCTTATTATAAAATATAAAGAATATGAAAATATTTTAAAAAATTGATATAAAATTGATCCAATAAAATTAAAAATATCCTTATTTTTTCTTAAAAGGAAAATATGGTTCCTAATATTTAAATAATGTACAAATGGAGATAGCATCCCCTCAGAAGATTCGTTTTTTGATGCTTTCGAGCCATGATGATAAATCAAACTTGATTTAACAACTGCTAAATCGTATCCAGCTTTTTTTATTCGAATAGACCAATCCACATCTTCGTAGTATGCGAAAAAACTTTCATCTAGTAAACCTACTTTTTTAATAACTTCTGTTTTTATTAAAATGCAACATCCTGTGATCCAATCGATTTTTCTGTTCATATGTTTTGGTTTTTTAACTACAGATGTATAACCAAAAAACTTATTTAAACTTCCCCCAGCATTCCACACTTTTTTATTTTGATAAAAATCCATAATCACTGGCTGAACAGCGCCAAGTTTGTTATATTCTTGAAAAAATTCCAATAATGGTATGATGAAATTTTCATCTGTTTCCGTATCATTGTTCAGTAGCATTACATACTCAAAATGATTGTTGATAGCGTAATTTATTCCAATATTATTTGCGCCTGTAAAACCTAAATTTTTTTTATTTGGAAAAGTTTTAACTTGATCAAATTGATTTTTTAAATCATTTAATTCTTTTTGATTTGATTCATTATCGATTAATATAATTTGAAAATCATTGAATTTTGAACTTTTTAAAGTGGATAAGCATGACTTTGTAAGTTCATATTGTTTCCAATTAACTATTATTATTGCAATTTTATTATTTTGAATCATTTGATTTCGATAATAGTATGGAATGAACAATAAAACTAGCTAATTCTGAAAATAGTAATGCTATAGCTAATCCTTTTCCGCCATGGTAATAGGATGATAATAAAGAAAGTACGATCATAATAAAAGTTGAAATCCATGCAGCTTTATTTAAAATTATTTTCTTCTCTTCAACTAAAATTTTAATTATATTTTTAAAATTTAACATAGCTAAAAATGGAATAAAAGATAGTAAACTCAGTATTTCTTGACTGTACGCTATTTCACTTCCAGACAAGAAAATAATAATTTGTTTTGAAAGTAGAGTTACTAATAATCCTATAAAAAACATAAACAGCAATCCCTTAATATAAAATTTAGATAAGTAATCGTTGAAATGGGATTTCCTGTTTTGATTAATTAAAGAGGCTTCTTGTAAAACTGATTGAATAATAAAAATAGGGATCATCCGTAAAAGTATTCCTGCTTTTTGTGCCAATGCAAATTTCCCTAATTCTGAGTTATCTATGAAATTTGATAATATTATTATCCCGGAATATGTAGAAACATGTCCTGCAATTGATGAAAAGAAAAATTCAAAATTTTCTTTTATTCTATAAATTATCTTATGTGAATTTGGCCATATAAATTTTGTTTTACTTTTTAAAAAAAAATTTAACCAATAAATTAAATATACCATTGATAACGCTCCTCCAAATATTAAATTAACTAAAAAAGAATCATCTGGGTTATTGACTAACAAAATTATAAAACCAACATATATCAATTTTGAAATAGCATTAGTAATAGCGAGAATAGATAAATTATTTTCTCCTTGTAAATGAAAAAGGGGATGTAGGGATTCACTTAATAAAATCAATAACGAAAACATGAGAATATCTTCATATCCAACAAAAATATTTGTTAAGGTTGTTATGATATAAACTATAATTGATATTAATAAGGCAATTACTAATCTTAATGAAATAACTTCAGTTATAAATTCTAATTTTTCAACTTTAGTTTTAAATAAAGAAATTCTTTTAGGGCCATTTAAAAGATATCCATAATGTACTACAATTGCAAGAACCATGACAATTGAAAAAGCTAAATTCACTAATCCGTATTCAGATTCTCCAAGGTTTTTAAATAAAATAGGGGTAACTAAAATTACTGCTAGAATATTTATACCTTGATTTAGAGAAAGGTTGAAAAAGTTTATAAAAAAAAGATTGAAGATCTTTTTTCTCATTTTCTTTTAAAAATAAAAATTAACATTAAAATAATTAATTCTGTTTAGAATTAATTATTCTTTTTAAAGACAAACCTAGAACAATAGATGAAATTCCAATTGTAAAACTTAAAATAAATGTTTTTAAAAATTTCCATCTAGAGTTTTCCAATGGAAGAATCGGTTTATCAATTATTTGAATTAAAGGCATATTGTTTCTATGAGTAACTTTTGCTAATTCCAGTTGTTTTACGATTTCACCATAAACAGCACTATTGGATTGAACATCAATCATAGCCATTTGATAAGGTACCATAGAAACTTTATCTAAGTTATTTAAATTAGGGATATTTTGATCTATTTTAGCTAAAGCTAATATTGATTCATCTAAAACATTTTTAACACTGTCCGACTGTTTTTTTAATATTTCTAGGTTGGAACTTGTTTTCAGGGTCTTTGTATCATAGTAGAATTTATTAACTATACTAACTAAATTTTCATTAAATGATTTCGCAAGTATTTCATCCTTATGATTAAAGCCTATTTCTAAAATTGTAGTTTTTCTATTAGGTTTGTGAACAAACAAATATTCCTTTCTAATAAGTTCAATAGATTTTTTAATTAGGCTGTCTTGCTGTCTAGTTAAGCTTTTATTTTTAAAATCTTCAAAAATAATTCCAAGCTTTTCCCATTTATTAATTAGTTTTTCAGCTTCAGCAAGCCTTTCAATTATTAAAACCTCACGTTTATTAATTAAAGTAGTTGAAATCAAGGTGTTTTTTAACATAGAACTAGATCGATATAGTTCTTGTATGTTGTCGATTTGGAACAAACTGCTCGCATCAATAAAACTAGAAGCATTGACTCCTGCTAATGAGGCTAAAGATGATAAATCACCCATAGAACCTGATGAGGAGTCGTTGTCTAAGACAAAAGTAGTTCGAGCATAATAAACTGGATTTATGATATAATTATATGAAAAAATACAAATCATTATAATTAGTGTTCCAACAATAACAACTCTTACTTTTGAAAATATAAACGAAAACCAATCTTTAATGCCATCTATGATGTATGATATAGAAATATTTTCTTCAATATAATTATTCTTGTCACTCAATTTTTATGTTACTTAATTTGATTAATTGCTAATATAAGGGTTGCTAAACCAGTGGTAAAATTTAATATTTGAGAAGTTGCTATTGGATTTTTAAGAGATTTTTTAGGAACTATTACTTCAGAACCGGGCTCCGCTTTTGGATATATATTGAAAAATAAAAACTTTTTTGTCCTCGCAACATCTCCATTTGCATATACCACATAAGTCCCACTTCTTTCGGCTTTACTATCAAAGCCTCCTGAAGAATTTATATAGTACTTAAGTCCTCTTCCAAGTGAAAATCTCACTGTAGTTGGATATAGCAATTCTCCTCTTAATCTTATAGTTTCTAATTTTTTAGGAATAATAATTACATCGCCTTCATTTATTAATAAATCAGATTTGGAACCGGGAGACTTAACTATAGAACCTAAGTCAATTCCTATAGCTTCTGACTTGGAAATTGGAATATCATTTGATACAGCATTTCTTTTAACTATTTCACTTATTCTTTCTTTTTTAGCGTAACTGGAAAGGTTTTTATTATTATTTTTTTCCAAATTTAGATTCTTTAAATCATTATCTAACCTTTCGACTAGAGAAATGTCTGATTCAGATAAAACTTCCTTATTCAAAACCTTTGCTTTAAGATTTATTAAATCATTTATTTTTTTCTGAACATCAGATTCAGGCTCAGAAAATTCTGTAAGACGTATTAAAGTTGCCCCTTTTTCATATGCAAACTTTTTCAACCCTCCTGCTCTTTGCAGCAAATCTGATATTCTTTCATTTTTAGAAGAAATAGCATATTTACCAGGATACATTACTTCCCCTTCAATATTTGCATACTGTTGAACATAAAAGTTTGGATTTTTTCTTACAATAACTTGATCAAATGGAGAAAGTTTGAGATTATCTCTTTCACTGATATCTTCTAAATTTTTTGATAAATTAACAATAATAACCTTTGATAGAATTTCATTTTTTGAATTTTCATTTGAAACTCTTCTAGTTATTTCAACTCTTTGTCCAGTGGCATTATCCTTAAATCCACCTGCAGATAAAATTAAATCAATTAATGTTATATTTTTTGAATAAGGGTAAATTCCTGCATTACTAACTTCACCAGATATTTCGACATAATTTTCTTCTGAAAGATCATTTATTGAATAAATTGTTATTACATCCTCCTCTTGTAAATTAAATACGGACTTTTCTAATTCTTCTTTTAAGTTCAATGAAATATTTGTAGTTGAATAATCATAATTAGTTCTTGTTACAGTGAGTTTATTAAAGAAAACATCCGGTTTTAACCCCTCAGCTTTATCTACTATATCTTTAATAGTCATGTTCTCAGACAAAGAATAAACACCAGGTCTATATACCGCTCCTTTAACAATAATTCTATCATTATATTTTTCAATAATTTCTTCTACATTAAATTTATCTCCTGCTTTAGGTTGAAAAAAATCAAATTGTTCAGAATTGATGTCAACTATTTTTAATTGATCATTAATAATTCTTGTTAATTTAATTTTCTTTGTAGAAGCATTTTCTTTAAATCCACCTGAATAAAAAATTAGATCTGAAAGAGTTTCACCAGCTTTGTATTCAAATTTTCCAGGAAGTTTAACTGCTCCTTCAATAAAAACTCTATTAGTGTAAGGAGAGACTAAAATTAAATCATCATTTTCCAGCCTTATATTTGAAGTCCCATCGCCACTTGTAATGAATTTATATACATCAACCGTGTTTACTAATTTATTGTTTCTAAAGAGTTTTATATCTCTCAAAGTAGCATTTTCTGTTATTCCTCCAGCAACATAAAGAGCATTATAAACAGTGTTAAAGGCGCTAAAATTATAGGTACCTGGCAAATTAACTTCGCCAACTATATTGACTCTAATTGCTCTTGGAATAGCAACTGAAATATTCACAAATGTTTTCTTTTGATTAATTCCTTGATAAACTTTTTTCAACCTTGATATTAATCTTTTTTCTGCATCTAATAGCGAAAGTCCATTTAAATTTATTGGTCCAATGTTTTCAAGTATTACATTACCCTCTGGCGAAACTTCATTTTGATAATAATTTTCCGATTGACCATAAATATCAATAAATAACTTATCGCCGGGACCAATAACATAATCTAAAGGGGTAGGAATATTTAAATTTGACTGAAAAGACAAAAAATTATTTCCTCTGAACACATTATAACCGAAAATATCATTTTTCTTTATATCTCTAAAAATTTCCATTTCTTCAACCCATCTCTTCCTCATTCTTGTATCCTCAAGAGGAGTACTAGAATTAGCAGATACTCTTGCTACTGTTTGGGCGGATTTAAATCTTTTGTCAAGTTTTTCTAAATCAGCTTGAGACATTCCTTGAGACTGAGCTATTTTTAATAAATCAAATTGATTATATCCTTGGGACGTAGCCCTTCTTAATATCAAATCAATTTGACTACTATTTAAATCAGAAAAATTTACTGCTGATAAATCAGAAAAACCTTGAGAATACGATACTATTGAAAAAAATATTAGTATTGCAAAAAGACTGTATAATCTAAATATTTTAAGCATTTTAAAAATTATTGGATCGTGAAGATAATGAAAAACTGATAAAACAGAGTTTTGCTCTGATATTTTGATAAAATATTAAATTGATTTTTAAACTAATATCATAATCAATAACTTGCATAAATGTTAAAAAAGATATTGTTGTTATTAATTATTGTTAACTCTGGAATTTTAACAGCTCAAAACGACAGTTTGAATAAAACTAAAGTTGAAATTAAATTTAATTTAGTTTCAGCTCTTGCACTAGTCCCAAATATTGGAATTGAAGTTGAATTAAATGAAAATTTCGGGTATCAATTAGATACAAGTGCATCTTTTTGGGATTCAATTGAGGGAAGTCCATTTCATTTTGTACAAATTTTTAACGAATTAAGATATTATCCAAAAAAATTTCAAAAAAATGTATTTCTTGGAACTCACGTTGGTTATGGAATGTTTAGTGTTAGAATGCCAAGTTTTTTAACATCAATAATAGACACCCAAACTAAACCAATAGGTTCCTACCAGTCAGGAAGAAACACATATTATGGTTTAACTATTGGGAAAAAATTTAAACTTAAAAATCCTAGACTTGGATTAGAAATATTTATTGGTGGAGGAAGCTCACAATCTAATTACAAATATTATAATTCCGATGGAGAGCTCGGATACGATGATCCTGTTGCTAAAAGAAGTTTTAGTTTGAGTGGGGAAGAGTTTGTTTATCGTGCAGGATTAATGCTTGTTTATAAATTATAAATATGCTTTTTAACTCACTTGAATTTATAATTTTTTTTCTAATATTTTTTTTTTCTTACTGGTTTATTTTTAATAAAAATATTAAACTTCAAAATTTACTAATTCTTTGTTCTAGTTATTTTTTTTATGCATGGTGGGATTGGAGATTTTTAATATTAATAATAATAAGCTCATCTACAGACTATTTAATAGGAATTCAAATTGAAAACTTAAAAAATAAAATTTATAAAAAAAGAGCTTTAATATTAAGCTTATTTGTAAATCTGGGGATATTGTTAGTTTTTAAATACTATAATTTTTTCATAGACAACTTTAAAATTGTTTTAGAAAAAATGAATCTGCAAACTAATCCTGATTTAATAAATATAATTTTACCCATTGGAATTAGTTTTTATACATTTCAAACTCTAAGCTACACTATTGATGTTTATAATAATAAAATCAGTGCTCACCGTGATAGTATTTCATTCTTCGCATTTGTTGCATTTTTCCCTCAACTTGTTGCAGGACCAATAGAAAGAGCCAAAAATTTACTTCCTCAATTTTTAATTAAAAGAAAATTTAATTATGATTTTGCTATTTCAGGTTGTAGGTTGATTTTAATTGGGCTTTTCAAAAAAATGGTTATTGCTGATAATATCTCATTAATTGTTGACCCCATATATTCAAATCCAAATGATTATTTAGGGTTTCCAATATTACTTGCTACAATTTTTTTTGCATTCCAAATTTATTGTGACTTTTCTGGATACTCTGATATTGCCATTGGATTAGCAAGACTTTTAGGGTTTAAACTAATGACTAATTTTAATACACCCTATTTTTCAAAGTCATTAACTGATTTTTGGAGAAATTGGCATATTTCGCTATCCACTTGGTTTAAAGACTATGTATATATTCCACTTGGAGGAAATAGAATATCTAAAAAAAAAATGCATTTGAACATAATAATAACTTTTCTATTGAGTGGATTTTGGCACGGAGCAAATTGGACTTTTTTAATTTGGGGAGCTATTCACGGCTTTGGCTTGATTATTGAAAAAAACTTCTCTTTCAAGCTTAAAAATAATTTTGTTTTAGACTCATTAAGAATATTTTCAACTTTCAGTATCGTATGCTTAGCTTGGATTTTTTTTAGAAGTGAAACTTTTAGTGATTCTATATTAATTTTTAACAACTTATTCGTTGATATTTTGGACTACACTAACTACGATAAAATGTCACTAAAATTTAGAGGAATTGGACTTAAACCAATAGACTTGATTAAATGTGTATTATTTATAATCTTATTGATTTTTATTGAACTTAGTTCTAAATCAAAAAAAATAATGAATATTTTTAATTCAAATAAATTTATTAGGTATAGCGGTTATTATTTTATTTTAATATTGATAATTTTTTGGGGGACTCGATTTTCAGGAAATAATTTTATCTATTTCCAATTTTAAAATTGTTAAATGAATACATTTATAAAAAAATCATTACTCTTTATCATTCCATTTTTAGCTTGGGGAATAATAGTTTTTGTTATTGATCCATTTAATTATTTCAATAAAAGCAGTCTGATAACTAATAAAGCTAAAATAAATGCCGAAAATTTAAACACCCTGCTATTTAGAACAATTGACTTCGTAAATTACCCTTCAAGAAATATTTTGATTGGAGATTCTAGAACTGATGCACTACCTATTGACCTAATCGAAAAATATACAAAGCAAAATTTTCAAAAACTAAATACAAATGCGACAAAACTCAACGAAATTTTTGATTTATTCTATTTCACAAATAAGATTAAAAAAATTGAAACAGTGGTGATTGGAATAAACTTTAGTATGTTCAATAAATTTAGTTATGAAAATAGAGTAAATAATGTCATTAAAATAATTGAAAACCCATTTTTATATGTCTTCAATAAAGATATTTTTGAAGCTTGTTTTTATGTTTTAAGATCGTTTTTATTTAATATAAATATAGATTCAAAGCCACCAATAAGTAAAGAAGATTTTTGGCAGTGGACAATTAATGTAAAAAGTAATCATTGGTACGGTAGATATAAATTTCCTGAAGAGTTATTACAAGAATTAATAGAATTTGATGAATTCACAAAAAAAAATAACATTAATGTAATCCTTATAAATATTCCTCATCATGTTGATTTTCATGAAAAACTAATTAGCAACAACTTAAAAATGGAAGAAAATAAATTTAAAAATATTTTATCTTCCCTAAACGCAAAAGTTTATGATTTTGACTACCTAAACGAAATAACCAGTGATAAAATCAATTTCAAAGACCCTATACACTACAACGATTCTATTGGACGTTTAATGGTTAGAGAAATTTGGGGTAATAATTTAAAATTTGGGAAAAAACTATAAAAAAACTTTAACATAAAAATAAAAAAATTAGATTTTTGAATTAAAATTTAAGTTGGAAACCATTTTAAAAACAGTGATTATAATAATTTTTAAATCCAAAATGATACTCCAGTTTTTAAAATAAAAAACATCCATCTTAACTCTTCCTCTCATGTCATTTAAACCACTGATAAAGCCGGAAAATCCTTTACTTTGAGCAAGTCCCGTAATTCCGGGTTTAAAACGATGTCTTTTATTAAATAAAATTATTTTAGACTCGTACTCTTTATTTAAATTAATAGGGTGAGGTCTAGGACCAACAACAGACATATCTCCAAGTAAAACATTTATAAACTGAGGCATTTCATCAAGTGCTGTTAACCTTAATATCCTACCTATTTTTGTTAATCTATTGTCATTATCATCTGCCCATTTAGAATCAGATTCCTGATTTAAATTCATCGTTCGGAACTTAAAACATTTAAAAAAAGTTCCTTTAAAACCTTCCCTTCTTTGAATAAAGAAAACAGGTCCTTTTGAAGATATTTTAATTAGTAGTCCAAAAATTGGTATCATCCAAGAAAGAAAAAATATTAAAATTAGAGAAGAAAAAATAATATCAAAAGTCCTTTTAATAAATTGATTATATAAGTTATCTAAAGGAAGTTTATTGATATTGATGTAAGGAACACTTTCAATTTTAGAAATAAAAAAATTTTTAACATCATGGGCAACTAAATCGGGAATTACATTAGCTTTTAAATTAAACTCATCGGCTTTTGATAAAAGAAAAGATTGAGCTTTTGAAGAAAGTTTATCTGAAAAAAATATTGTATCAAAATTATTATAAATATCATCACTTAGATCTATTAACTTTCCCAAAAATGGTATATCTATTTTTTCTTTGCTAAATTTTGTCTTAAAACCAAAAATTCCTTGTACTCTGTAACCAAGCTGAGGATGTTTTAATATCTCATTATATAAATCTAGACCGTGGGAATTAACTCCAACTATCATACATCTTAAAATATTACCACCAAAAGCTCTATATCTTCCCAAAACAAAATTTACAAAAAGTCTGTAAGTAAGCATTGAAAAGTAAAAAACACCAATTGCGGTAATTATTGTAAAAATATTGAATTGTAAATTGAAAAAAAGCACATTTAATATACAAACAAAGCCAGAAAAGAAAAATAAGCTTTCAAATGTAGTTTTAATTATTTTTCTATTTTCAATTCCTCTTCCAAGAACGTGAGATCTGGACAATAAAGAGACTAAAAACCAAAATGAAATAAAAAGAGTATTTAAATAACTCCAACCAGTATTGGTTAACAACAACATTATCTCAGTTGAAAAAAATATAATTAGGAGTTCTCCTAAATAATAAAGAACTGGGAAATAACTTTGAAATCTAGATCTTCTCATCGAAGTGTAAAGATATAATAATTTTAAATACCACTTAGAATGTAAAATTAGAATTCATTTAAATATTAAAATGTAATATTTAGAATTTCAATTAATATCTATAATATTCAGGTTTATAAGGCCCTTCAACTTTAACCCCAATGTAATCAGCTTGATCATTACTTAAATCTTCCAATTCAACACCTAATCTCTTTAAATGTAATTTAGCAACTTTTTCATCAAGATGCTTTGGAAGCATGTAAACTTTATTTTCGTAAGAATCAGTATTTAGCCACAGTTCCAGTTGAGCTAGAGTCTGATTTGTAAAAGAGTTACTCATTACAAAACTTGGGTGTCCCGTAGCACATCCTAAATTAACTAATCTTCCCTCAGCTAAAACAATGACATCTTTTCCGTCAATATTGTAAAGATCAACCTGAGGCTTAATTTCATCTTTTGTATCACCATAATTTTTATTAAGCCATGCCATATCAATTTCATTATCAAAATGACCAATATTACATACAATAGCTTTGTCTTTCATTAACCTAAAATGCTCTTCTTTCAAAATATCTTTATTACCTGTTGCAGTAACAATTATATCGGCATTTCCAATAGCAGTTTTCATCTTTTTAACCTCATGTCCATCCATTGATGCTTGAAGAGCGCAAATTGGATCAATTTCTACAACTGTTACAATTGCTCCTGCTCCACTAAATGATGCTACAGTCCCTTTCCCAACATCTCCGTAGCCTGCAACTAACACTCTCTTTCCAGCCATCATTATGTCAGTTGCCCTTCTTACTGCATCAACAGCGCTTTCTTGACAACCATATTTATTATCAAATTTAGATTTAGTAACAGAATCATTTACATTAATTGCTGGCAATGGTAGTGTGCCATTTTTAACTCTTTCATATAATCTATGAACCCCAGTGGTAGTCTCCTCTGAAAGTCCTTTAATTCGTTTTACAAGTTCAGGATAATGATCCAAGACTAAGTTTGTTAAATCTCCTCCATCATCTAAAATCATATTTAATGGTTTTTTATCCTCTCCAAAAAATACAGTTTGTTCAATACACCATTCAAACTCTTCTTCATTCATTCCTTTCCATGCATAAACAGGTATACCTGCTGCTGCTATTGCTGCAGCTGCATGATCTTGTGTAGAAAAAATATTACATGAGCTCCAAGTGACATCAGCTCCAAGATCAACCAATGTTTCTATAAGAACTGCTGTTTGGATTGTCATATGAAGACAACCTGCAATTCTAGCTCCTTTAAGTGGTTTTGTTTCGCCATATTCTTCTCTAAGTGCCATAAGTCCTGGCATTTCAGCCTCTGCCAATCTGATTTCTTTTCTTCCCCATTCTGCTAGAGAAATGTCTTTGACCTTGTATGGTATGTAATTTGTTTTACTCATTTTTTATAATTTAAATTTTTGTTTAATTTTTTCAACGTAATCTAATTTTTCCCAGGTAAAAAGTTCAACTTCAATATTTTTAGTTTCACCACTTGGAGATTTAAATGTCTTTGATATAAATTTTGATTTTCTTCCCATATGACCATAAGCTGCAGTTTCCTGATAAATTGGATTTCTTAATTTTAATCTTTTTTCAATAAAATAAGGGCGCATATCAAAAATTTCTTCAACAATTTTAGCTAATTCACTATCGTTCATATTAATTTTTGATGTTCCATAAGTATTAATAAATATACCCATAGGTTTAGCGACTCCAATGGCATAACTTACCTGAACCAAACATTCGTCGGCTATACCAGCAGCGACAAGGTTTTTAGCTATGTGTCTTGTGGCATAAGCTGCACTTCTGTCTACTTTACTTGGATCTTTTCCTGAAAAAGCACCCCCTCCATGTGCACCTTTTCCTCCATAAGTGTCTACTATGATTTTTCTTCCTGTTAGACCTGTATCCCCGTGAGGACCACCAATAACAAATTTACCTGTAGGATTTATATGATATTCTATTTCGTCATTAAAAAAAGTTTTATAAGTTGGGTACTTATTTAATATTCTTGGAATCAAAATTGAGGTAATATCCGACTTAATTTTAGCTAACATTTTATCTTCATCGTCAAAGTCATCATGTTGTGTAGAAACCACTATAGCTACAATTTTTTCAGGCTTATTATCTTCAGAGTATTGTAATGTTACTTGAGATTTAGAATCAGGTCTTAAATAAGGTATTTCATTATTTTCTCTTCTTAATTCGGCTAATTCTATTAAAATTTTATGGGATAAATCTAAAGCTAGTGGCATATAGTCTTCTGTCTCATTACAAGCGTAACCAAACATCATTCCTTGATCTCCAGCTCCTTGATCTTCTGGATTTTTTCTCTCAACACCCTGATTAATGTCAGATGATTGCTCGTGTATGGCAGAAAAAACACCACAAGAATTACCATCAAACATATATTCGCTTTTGTTGTAACCAATATTATTAATTACTTTTCTAGAAATTGCTTGAACATCAAGATAAGTATTGGATTTAACTTCACCTGCAAGCACAACTTGTCCAGTGGTTACTAAGGTTTCACAAGCAACCTTTGAATTAGCATCAAAAGCTAAAAAATTATCAATTAGTGCATCGCTAATTTGATCAGCAACTTTATCGGGATGACCTTCACTAACAGACTCGGATGTAAATAGATAACTCATAAAAAAAAAATTTTTCCAAATATAGTTAAGCTAAAATAAATCAGAAGCAATTTTTTTAATATTTAATGCTTTTCCCATTGAATAATAATGTAAAAAAGGTACACCAGCATCTTTTAGCTCTTTACTTTGCTGAATACACCACTCAATACCAACTTCTTTAACTTGAGAATTATCTTTACACTTTATAATCTGTTTTATTAATTCTTCCGG
Source organism: uncultured Flavobacteriaceae bacterium (assembly GCA_938088195.1). Lineage (GTDB taxonomy): Bacteria > Bacteroidota > Bacteroidia > Flavobacteriales > Flavobacteriaceae > MAG-121220-bin8. Next base: position 15,731 of record CALKEO010000049.1, read on the forward strand.
CAAATCACAATGAAACCTGTGGGGAAGAATATTTAGTTGTTTTTTTGTTGAAATAGGTTTTAATCCAGGAATGATTGGAACATTGATTCCCTCTTTTTTACAAATATCTTGAAATTCAAAAAACTTTTTATTATCAAAAAACATTTGAGTTATAATGTAATCTGCACCTAATTTTATTTTTTCTTTTAAAAAATGGATGTCACTTTCAAGGCTTGGTGCCTCCATATGTTTCTCAGGATAACCAGCCACACCTATACAAAAATCAGTTTTTGAGGAAATCTCAAGTTCTTCTAAATATTTTCCTTTGTTTAAGTCTGATATTTGTTCAACTAATTGACTAGCGAATTTATGACCATCTTTATTGGGTGTGAAATAAGTTTCTGATTTTATGGCATCTCCTCTGAGTGCAACCACATTATTTATTCCCAAAAAATCTAAATCTATTAATAAATTTTCCGTTACTTCTTTATCAAAACCGCCGCATAAAATGTGAGGAACAGCATCTACGTTATATTTGTTTTGTAAAGCTGCACAAATTCCAACAGTTCCTGGTCTTTTTCTAACAACTTTTTTTTCTAATAAACCATTACCAAGCTCATTATAAATATGCTCTTCTCTATGGTAAGTAACATCTATAAAGGGAGGATTAAATTCCATTAATGGGTCAATGTTATCAAAAATTGAATGAATACTATGGCCTTTTACGGGAGGTAAAATTTCAAAAGTAAATTGAGTTTCACCCTTAGCTTTTTTTATATGATCTATTACTTTCATTTTATTAATTTAAATTGGGGCTTAACCACTTTGTGGCTTTTTCTAAGTCAATATTTCTTCTTTTCGAGTAATCTACAAGTTGGTCTTGATTTATGTTTCCTAAACCAAAATATTTTGATTTTTCATTAGCAAAATAATATCCAGACACAGAGGACGCAGGCCACATGGCTAAGCTTTCTGTTAGTTTTACTCCAATAGCTTTTTCGACATCTAAAAGCTTCCAAATCGTTTCTTTCTCGAGATGGTCAGGACAAGCAGGATAGCCGGGAGCAGGTCTAGTCCCCTTGTATGATTCTTTAATTAATTCTTTATTGTCAAGTTTTTCACCCTTATCATACCCCCACTTATTAATTCTTATTTCCTTGTGTAGGTATTCAGCATAGGCTTCTGCAAATCTGTCAGCTAATGCCTTAACCATAATTGAACTGTAATCATCGATTTTATCTTCGTATTCTTTGGAAAGCTCGTCTGCTCCAAATCCGGTACTAACACAAAAACAACCTATATAGTCATCGATTTTAGAATCTTTAGATGCAATAAAATCAGCAATAGAAAAATTTGGTTCACCTTCTCTTTTTTGTAACTGTTGACGAAGGGTTAAAAATGTTGCTTTCACTTTTTCTCTTTTTTCACTTTCATATACTTCAATATCATCTCCTCTTCTGTTAGCTGGAAATAAACCATAAATTGCCTTAGCTTTTAAAGATTTATTTTTTAAGATTTTTTTTAACATAACTTGTGCATCTTCAAAAAGCTCCTTAGCTTGTTTTCCAGTCAATTCGTAATCAAAAATGTCCGGGTACTTCCCGTGAAGTCCCCAAGTGTTAAAAAAAGGTGACCAATCTATATAAGGAACAAGTTTTTCTAAGGCAATTTCTTCAATGATTTCAATTCCTAATTGATTTGGTTTAACTGGCTTGAACTCATTAAAATCTATTTTAAAATTATTTTTTTTTGCTTCCTGGTAGGAAATATATCTTTTTTGATTCTTTTTATTTAAAAACTTTTCTCTAAAACTAGTGTAATCTTCACTAACTTCTTTCCAATAATTGTCCTTTAAATCTTTACTTATTAATTTACTTGCGACACCAACAGCACGAGATGCGTCATTAACGTGAACAACAGGAGAATCAATTTCAGGATAAATTTTAACAGCTGTATGTGCCTTTGAAGTTGTTGCTCCCCCAATGAGTAGAGGAATTTTAATGTTTAATCTTTTAAGTTCTTTTGCTAAAAAAACCATTTCATCCAAAGAAGGGGTTATTAAACCAGAGAGTCCTATGATATCAACATTTTCTTCAACTGCAGTTTTAATTATTTTTTCGGGTGGCACCATTACTCCCAAATCAATAATTTCAAAGTTGTTACAAGCTAAAACAACTCCTACAATATTTTTTCCAATATCATGCACATCGCCCTTTACAGTTGCCATTAATATTTTTCCGGAGGAATTACTAGAATCATCAGTCTTAGCTTCTTCAATAAAAGGCAGTAAATAAGCCACAGCTTTTTTCATTACTCGAGCAGATTTTACTACTTGAGGTAGAAACATTTTACCTGCTCCAAATAAATCTCCAACTATATTCATTCCATCCATTAGATGCCCTTCAATCACCATAATAGGTTTTTCAACACTTTGTCTGGCTAATTCAACATCTTCTTCAATAAATTCATCTTTACCATTTATAAGTGAATAGGATATTCTTTCTCTTAGGTCTAAACTTCTCCATTCTTTATTAGTAGATTTTTTTGCTTTTTTATCACCAACGACACTTTCTGCAAAATCTAATAATCTTTCGGTTGCATCGTCTCTTCTATTAAGCAAAACATCCTCCACATGTTCTAATAAATCTTTTGGAATTTCGTCATAAATTTCAAGCATATTGGGATTTACTATTCCCATGTTCATTCCATGATTAATAGCATGATACAAAAATGCCGAATGCATAGCTTCTCTAACAGCATTATTTCCTCTAAAAGAAAAAGAGACATTACTTACTCCTCCACTCACACTAGCAAAAGGTAAATTGGTTCTTATCCATTTTGTTGCATTGAAAAAATCAACAGCATTTTTCTTGTGTTCTTCCATTCCTGTAGCTACAGGAAAAATATTTGGATCGAAAATTATATCCTCTGGATTAAAATTGACTTTTTCAACTAAAATATCATAAGATCTTTTACAAATTTCTATTCTCCTTTCAAAATTGTCTGCCTGACCCACTTCGTCAAAAGCCATTACTATTACTGCTGCTCCGTATCTCTTAATTAGTTTAGCATGGTTGACAAACTCTTCTTCTCCTTCTTTGAGACTTATAGAATTGACAATACTTTTTCCTTGAACAGTTTTCAATCCCGCTTCTATTATTTCCCATTTAGAACTATCTATCATGATGGGAACTCTGGAAATATCAGGTTCAGAAGCTATTAAATTTAAAAATTTTGTCATAGCTTCAATTCCATCAATCATTCCTTCATCCATATTTACATCAATGATTTGAGCTCCTCCATCAACCTGATCTCTAGCCACTTCTAAAGCCTCAGAATACTTATCACTTTCAATTAATCTTAAAAATTTCTTAGAGCCTGTAACATTTGTTCTTTCTCCAACATTTACAAAATTGGTTTCTTTTGAAATAACTAGAGGCTCTAATCCAGAAAGTATGAGATTTTTTTCTAAAGACATGTTTAATTTAAATTTCTGGGTTTAAATTTACTTGCTTCTTCAGCAATTAATTTAATATACTCAGGCGTTGTACCACAACACCCTCCAATTATATTTACAGATTTAGATTCTAAATATTCTTTTATTAAATCTCTCATTTCTTCAGCAGTCTGATCGTATTCGCCAAAAGCATTTGGGAGTCCTGCATTTGGAAATGCTGAAGTATAAAAATTGGTTACTTTACTTAACCTCTTTAAGTAGGGTAAAAGCAAATCAGCGCCAAGCGCACAGTTTAAACCAATACTAAGTAACGGAATATGAGATAATGAGGTCACGAAAGCCTCAACAGTTTGTCCAGATAATGTTCTACCACTTGCATCTGTAATAGTACCACTTATCATAATTGGAACAGATAAATTTCTCTGTTCTAAAACAGAGTCAACTGCAAAAAGAGCTGCTTTTGCATTTAAAGTATCAAAAATAGTTTCTATTAGAAGGATATCTACTCCTCCATCAATAAGAGCATTTATTTGCTCAGAATAAGCCTTGACTAAATCATCAAAAGTGATAGCTCTAAAACCAGGATCATTAACATCAGGGGACATGCTGGCCGTTCTGTTGGTCGGACCAATCGAACCTGCAACAAATCTGGGTTTTTTGGGTGTTATTTTTGAGTACTTTAGGGCTGCCTCTTTTGCAATTTTAGCAGATTCAAAATTTATATCATAAACTATTGATTCCATACTATAATCTGCCATTCCAATACTTGTGGATGAAAAGGTGTTTGTTTCAATAATATCAGATCCAACCTCCAAATATTTTTCATGAATAGATTTTATTGCTTCAGGCTGAGTTATCGATAATAAATCATTATTTCCTTTAACACTACAAGGGTGGTCCTTAAAACGAGAGCCCCTGTAGTCAGATTCAGAAAATTTATACTCTTGTATCATGGTTCCCATGGCACCATCAAGAACTAAAATTTTTTCTTTTAAAATATCGTAAATATTAGCCATATCGATTTAACCCTTTAATACTTGAAATTTATATTTAGAAAATTCTAAAATACCGAACAAAAGTGATGAGTAACAAATGAATCCTAGAACAGTTCCCTTATAAAAAGGGATTGCCATTACATAACAAGTGATTAAACCTTGAAAATCCAAGGAATATATAGATCCAGAAAGCCAAACTCCAAAATTAGTGATTACAAAAAATAATAAACTGGAGGAAATAGAAGTAATAAAAACATTTTTAAAATTTACTTTTTTTAGAAAAAAGTAGCCAATTATTGTAATCAAAATAAAAGAAGTGTATTGCCAAAGAAATCCTGGATAAAACCATGTGAAATCTGAATAAAAAGAAAAAATAAAATTATTTAAAACTAAATCACTCAACCACAAAGAGGCAATAGGTATGACTAAAGCGTGATATTTATTTTTTAAATAAGCTCCGCCAAACAAAGCCATTGCACCAAGTGGTGTAAAATTTGGCATATGGGGAATAATTCTTGAAAAAGATGCAAATAATATTAGCACTATAATAGTTAAATATGAAATATTTACTTTATTCATAAGATAAAAATTTGGTAATTGTAATAAAAGAATTTTTGAATTTCATATCTGTTTTAGCATTTTTTTGAGAGGTAGCAATCAGTCAAATTTTTCCTCCAAACTTGGTACAATATTACAAATATATTTTATAAAAAAAAAGTACTTCGGGTGGGAATCGAACCCACACTCTCGAAAGAACTGGATTTTGAATCCAGCGCGTCTACCAATTCCGCCACCGAAGCAAAGGATGGCTAAATTATAAAATATATTGATTAATAAAATAATATCAACTGAATAATTACATATACTAAAATAAATCACTAGATTTGCCTCCCCAAGGAAGAAAAATGTCATTAAAATCTACAGAAGCTAAAATTTTTGCCTGTACTCAAAGCCAAAAAATTGGTGAAGAAATAGCAAAAGCTTATGGAACAAAACTTGGTAAAATTAGTTTTCACAATTTTAGCGATGGTGAATTTCAGCCTTCTTTTGAAGAAACTTTACGTGGAAGTAGAATTTTTTTAATTGGATCCACTCACCCTTCATCTGAAAATTTGATGGAACTTCTTCTTATGATAGATGCAGCTAAAAGAGCTTCTGCTAGGCACATAACTGCTGTTATGCCTTATTTTGGATGGGCTAGACAAGATCGAAAAGATAAACCGCGGGTTCCAATTGGCGCAAAATTAATTGCCAAATTGTTAGAAAGTGCAGGAGCAACAAGAATAATCACTATGGATCTTCATGCGGATCAAATTCAAGGATTTTTTGAAAAACCCGTCGACCACTTGTATGCTTCTACCATTTTTATTCCCTACATCGAAAAATTAAATTTAGATAACTTGACTATTGCTTCCCCTGATATGGGTGGATCAAAAAGAGCTTATGCTTATTCCAAGTTTTTAAATAGTAATGTTGTTATCTGTTACAAGCAAAGGAAAAAAGCAAATATTATTTCTCACATGGAATTAATTGGAAATGTTGAAGGAAAAAATGTGGTACTTGTTGATGATATGGTAGATACCGCCGGGACTCTAACAAAAGCTGCTGATTTAATGATGGAAAGAGGAGCCAAGTCTGTAAGAGCAATTTGTACTCATCCTCTACTTTCCGGAGAAGCATATGAAAGAATTGAAAAGTCTCAACTTAAAGAACTAATAGTTTCTGATAGCATACCATCTGGAAAAAATTCAAAAAAAATAAAAGTTTTATCCTCTGCAAAACTATTTGCTGAAGTGATGAAAAATGTTCATAACAATAAATCAATAAACCCTTTTTTTATAAAATAATACAATGAAATCAATTACAATCAACGGATCTAAAAGAGAACACGTGGGCAAAGTAGCAACTAAAGCCTTGCGTAATGCTGGAAAGGTGCCTTGCGTTATATACGGAGGAGAAAAACCATTACATTTTTCAGCAAATGAGTTATCCTTTTCTAAATTAGTATACACGGCAGACGCACATACTGTTGTTGTTGTTTTGGAGGATGGAATTAAAATTGATGCTGTTTTACAAGACATTCAGTTTCACCCTGTTTCAGATAAAATTCTTCACATAGACTTTTTTCAATTACATGAGGGTAAAGAAATAAGTATGACTATCCCTGTAAAATTTGAAGGAACTGCTCCAGGTGTTAGAGATGCTGGAGGAAACCTCCAAAAAAATAAAAGAAAACTTACAGTTAAGGCATTTCCTAAAAACTTACCTGACTTTTTATTAGCTGATGTTTCAACTTTAAAATTAAATGATAGCATAACAGTTGCTGATTTATCTGAAGAAAGTTTTAATATTCTGCATCCTGATAGTCAAGTGGTTTGTCAGGTTAAAATGTCACGAGTATCCTTGTCTATTGAAGAAGAAGAAGGTGAAGATGAGTTAGAAGAAGGAGCTGAAGGAACTGAAGGAACTGAAGGAGCTAAACCAGCAGAAGGTGGTGAGGCCTCTAAGGACCAAGGAGAGACAAAATCTGAGAGTTAAAATCTGAGCTCTATCATCTAAAGCATCCCATTTATTTAATAATTGGGATGCTTTCTTTATTTTTATATAATTAAATCTTTTAATTGAACTGGTTAAGATTTCTCAACTTTGGAAATAAAAAGTCATATGATATGAAGAAATTTCTTGTTGTAGGAATTGGAAATATTGGAAAAGAATACGATGAAACTAGACATAACATAGGATTTGAAGCATTAGATTCTATTTGCAAAGATTTCAAAACAACTTTTGAAATAAAAAAACTTGGGGATGTAGCTAAAGTAAATTTTAAAGGAAAATCTTTTGTTTTTCTGAAACCTAGTACTTACGTTAATTTAAGCGGAAAATCAGTCAGGTATTGGATGAATAAAGAAAAAATACCTATTCAAAACTTAATGATTATTAGTGATGATTTAAATCTTGATTTTGGAGTGATTCGTATCAAAGAAAAAGGTTCAGACGGTGGGCACAATGGATTAAAAAATATTAATCAGGTTTTACAAACTAATCATTACAATAGATTGAGATTTGGTATTGGAGGTAATTTTTCAAAAGGAAAACAATCTGATTATGTACTGTCTCAATGGTCAAAAAAAGAAAAGTCTGAGCTAATAGGATACAAACCTCTTTTTTATCAAATTATTTGTTCTTTTGCCTTAGACGGTGTCGGACCTACTATGAATAAATTTAACAAAAAATGAAAAGAGTTAATGGAATAAATAATTTCTTAATTCATTCGCCCACAATTCTCACCCTTGGGACATTTGATGGGGTTCATAAAGGACACCAGAAAATTTTAAAAAAACTTAACTCAGAGGCCAACAAAGCTAAACTAAAATCAATTGTATTAACTTTTTTCCCTCATCCAAGAATTGTTTTAAATCCCAGATCAAACTTAAAGCTGATTAATACAATAAAAGAAAGATCTGAACTACTTGAAAAGTCTGGAATAGATTTCCTAATAACACATCCTTTTGATAAGACTTTTTCTGAACTAAGTCCTGAAAAATTTGTTAAAAACATATTGGTTGATAAACTCAAAATTAAAAAGATACTTATAGGATATGATCACAAATTTGGAAAAAACAGGACAGCTGGAATTGAAGATTTAAAGAAATTTGGACTAAAATATGATTTTGATGTAATTGAAATAAGTGCTAAAGAACAAAATAAAGTAACTATTAGTTCAACAAAAATCAGAAAATCTATTGAAAATGGAGATTTTAATAAAGCAAAATCTTTTTTGGGATACCACTTTAATATTGAGGGTTTAGTGATTAAAGGGAATGCCATTGGAAGAACCATTGGTTTTCCAACAGCAAATTTGGATGTTTCAGAAGATTATAAATTAATTCCTAAAAGAGGAGTCTACCTAATATTTAGCCTAATTGAAAATAAAAAAGTTTTTGGAATGATGAATATTGGAATCAAACCCACTTTAAATAATGATAGAGAAACTATTGAAGTTAATTTCTTTGATTGGGAAAAAGATCTTTATAAAAAACTAATTAAAGTTTATGTATTAGATTTCATTAGAGATGAACAAAAATTCACATCTTTAATAAAATTAGAGGAGCAAATAAAACTAGATAAGAAAACATGTCTTAAGTTAATTGATGAAAAGTAATATTCTATTACATTTGTAAAAATTAAAATTCAATGTTAGTAGTTTCTAAAATAACAGAAAATTTAGAAGAATTTGCAGAGTTAATGTTAAAAAGAAATATTGACATTAAACCTAAACTCCTTAATATAATTGAGCTAGACAAAAAAAGAAGAACTACCCAATCTAATCTTGATAATTTACTTTCTGAGTCCAATCAAATTGCTAAACAAGTTGGAGAACTCTATAAGAATGGAGATATGCAAAAAGCAGAAATTTTTAAAGAAAAAGCAGCTAGCTTAAAAAAAGAATCCAAAGCAATTTCTGAACTATTAAATAAAATCGCTTTTGATTTAAAATCTCTATTACTTGATGTTCCTAACGTTCCAAATAAACTAGTTCCAAATGGAAATTCTGATAGTGATAATGAAGAAATTTTAAGCGGAGGAAGCATACCTAAACTCCACAAAAATGCTACTCCTCATTGGGATTTAGCAGCCAAATACGATATAATAGATTTTGAATTAGGTAATAAAATCTCAGGTGCTGGATTTCCAGTTTATAAAGACAAAGGAGCTAAACTACAAAGAGCTTTAATAAACTATTTTTTAGATAAAAATATTAATGCTGGATATAAAGAAATTCAAGTTCCCGTTTTGGTAAATGAAGATTCTGGCATGGGCACAGGTAATCTTCCTGATAAAGAAGGACAAATGTATTATGTAAATGAAGACAATCTGTATTTAGTCCCTACTGCTGAAGTTCCGGTTACCAATGTCTATAGGAACACTATTGTTAGTTCTGAGGAACTTCCTATTTGTTTGACTAGTTATACGCCTTGCTTTAGAAGAGAAGCTGGTAGTTATGGTGCTCATGTTAGAGGGTTAAATAGGCTACATCAATTTGATAAAGTGGAAATAGTTAGAATAGAAAATCCAAATAATTCTTATAAAGCTTTAGATGAGATGGTAGATCACATCAAAGGTATTTTGGAAGAGCTGGAACTTCCCTTTAGAATATTAAGATTGTGCGGAGGGGACCTTGGGTTTACTTCTTGCCTAACATATGATTTTGAAGTTTATTCAGCTGCACAAAAAAAATGGCTTGAAGTTAGTTCAGTTTCAAATTTTGAAACTTTTCAGTCTAATAGACTAAAACTAAGAATTGAAAGCAACGGTAAAAAAACTTTAGCTCATACGTTAAACGGCAGCTCACTCGCACTCCCAAGAATTGTTGCGTGTATTTTAGAAAATTTTCAGGGTGAAAATTCTATACAAATACCCAATGTATTAATCCCTTACACTGGGTTTGATAAAATTTAATTTTTTTGAGAGATTTAAAGCCAAAAAAATATCTGGGACAACATTTTTTAAAAGATTCCAATATTTCTAGAAAAATTTCTTCAAGTCTTATTTCGAAAAGTTCTCAAACTATTATTGAAATTGGACCTGGGATGGGAATTCTTACTCAGCATTTAATATCAAAAAAGACTCAAACTTATTTTGTTGAATTAGATAAAGATTCTATTTCTTACCTAAATAAAATATTTCCAAAAATTAAAAAATCAATAATACATAGCGATTTTTTGAAAATTGATCTAACTAAATTTAATTCTCCAATTGGACTAATAGGAAATTTTCCCTACAATATTTCATCTCAAATATTATTCAAAATGATTGAAAATCGTGATAGAATTGATGAACTAGTTGGAATGTTTCAACTTGAAGTTGCAAAAAGAGTTTGTTCGAAACCTGGCTCCAAAACATATGGAATTTTATCAGTTTTGGTTCAAGCTTTTTATAATACAGAACTTTTATTTAAGTTAGAACCCTCTTATTTTAATCCTCCTCCTAAAGTAGATTCAGGTGTAATAAGATTAAATAAAAAAAAACATGTAAAACTAGACTGTGATGAAAGTTTGTTTTTTAAAGTAGTTAAAACATCTTTTCAGCAGCGACGTAAAACTTTAAGAAATAGTCTAAAAAAATTTAATATACCTAATAATATAAAAGAAGGTGCTATCTTTGAAAAGCGCCCAGAAACATTATATGTTAACGATTTTATTCTTCTAACCAATATTATAGCTGATGGAACAATTCCAGCTTAGCGATGTATTATTAAAAAAAATTGCTGATTTAATTTCAGTAAAGAATAACACCCAATTAAAAAAAATTGTTAAAGACATTCATTTTGCCGACATGGCAGAAATCATAAATGAACTAAACGAAAATCAAGGAATTTATTTAATAAAACTATTTGATAGCGAAAAGACTTCTGAAATTCTTACGGAGCTTGATGAAGATGTTAGAGAAAAAATACTAAAAGCCCTTTCTGTTAAAGAAATTGCAGATGAAATAGAAGAATTAGATAGTGATGATGCAGCCGATATTTTAGGAGAACTTTCTGAAGAAAGAAAAGAAAAAGTTATTTCTAAAATAAGTGACGACAACTTAGCTGATAATTTAATAGAGCTTTTATCTTACCAGGAAGATTCTGCTGGAGGATTAATGGCTAAGGAGTTGGTTAAGGCTAATGAAAACTGGTCTGTTTTAAAATGTCTAAGTGAAATTAAAAAACAAGGAGAAAACGTAACTAGAGTCCATTCAATTTATGTGGTTGATGACAAGGATAGATTAATTGGAAGACTGTCTTTAAAAGACCTTATAATATCTTCTTCTAAAAAAAAGATTAAAGATATTTTAATTCCGAAAGTAGATTCAGTAAATGTTATGGAAAGTGGTGAGGAGATTGCTAAAATCATGTCTAAATATGACCTTGAGGCCATTCCTGTTGTTGATGATAAAAAGCATTTATTAGGAAGAATAACTATTGATGATATTGTTGATTTCATAAAAGAAGAAGCTGAAGAAGATTATTTAATTGCAGCCGGTGTTCAGGGTGATGTTGAAGCAGATGACTCAATATTAGAACTTACAAAAGCTCGTTTGCCATGGCTTTTTTTAGGACTAGTTGGTGGTCTTGGAAGTGTATTTATTTTAGAAGGGTTTGAAGAATTCATGAACGACCCAACCTATAAAGCATTATTTTTTTTCACTCCATTAATTGCAGCAATGGCTGGAAATGTTGGCGTTCAATCTTCAGCCATAATCGTTCAAGGTTTAGCAAATGATATAGTCAAAGGAAGCCTTTTAAAAAGATTAATTAAAGAACTTGGATTAAGTTTAATTAATGGAATAATTTTAGGTCTTTTGACAATTTTATTTGGATTAGGAATTAATCAACCTTTAGAACTAAGCCTTGTAATATCTCTTTCCATGTTGTGTGTCATAATTGTTGCTGCACTCATTGGCACATCAATTCCAATAATTTTAGATAAAAAAGGAATTGACCCTGCAATTGCTACTGGACCTTTTATCACTACAAGTAATGATATTTTTGGTATTTTTCTATTCTTCTACATAGCAAAAATATTTTTATTGTAAATGAAAATACTTCATTTAGACAGTACCCATCCTTATTTAAGTAATGAATTAAATAAATTAGGGTTTGATAATTTCTTTGATTTTAAATCCTCAAAAAAAGAAATAGAAAATAAACTCTTTATCTACCACGGAATTATCATTAGAAGCAGAATTCCAATTGATAAAGTTTTAATAGATAAAGCAACTAATTTAAAATTTATTGCAAGAGTTGGATCAGGAATCGAAAATATTGACATCAAACACGCTAAAAAAAATAATATAAAAATTATCTCATCACCAGAGGGTAATTCAAATGCCGTTGGTGAGCATGCATTAGGCATGTTACTCTCATTAATAAATAATATATCCTATTCTCATAATGAAATAATTAATGGCAAATGGTCAAGGGAAGCTAATCGAGGATACGAATTAAAAAATAAAACCGTTGGATTAATTGGTTATGGTCACACGGGGAAATCATTTGCTAAAAAACTTTCAGGATTTGATGTTTCCACAATATTCTTTGATTTAAAATCAAATTTAAAAAATGAATTTGCAAGTGAAGTTACATTAAAAGAGATAAAAGAAACGGCAGATGTTATTAGTATTCATAGTTCATTAACAAAAGAATCCTATGAAATTTTAAATACAAAATTTATTAATGAATGTAAAAAACCGTTTTGGTTAATTAACACATCGAGGGGGAATTGTGTAAAAATTAATGACTTAATTAAAGGAATTAAAGAAAAAAAGGTGTTAGGTGCGGCATTAGATGTTTTAGAGTTTGAAAAAAAATCTTTTGAAAAACTTTTGGAACCTTCAAATTCTAACGATGATTTGTCTTTTTTGATAAATTCAAAAAAAATAATCCTTACTCCCCACATTGCCGGATGGACACATGAAAGTAAACTACTTTTGGTAAAAATAATCTTAAAAAAGATAAAAAAATTATTCGCGCTATGAAAAACATATTAATACTTTGTACAGGAAATTCATGTAGAAGCCAAATTGCTCACGGTTATTTTAAAAAAACGTTTGAAAATATAGCCAATATTTATAGTGCAGGTATCGAGACACATGGACTAAATATTAATGCTGTTAATACAATGAAAAGAGACGGAATTGATATATCTTCCTTTACATCGAATAACATAAATGACTATCGTCAAATTAATTTTGACTTCATAATTACTGTATGTGATCACGCAAATGAAAACTGTCCTTTATTTTATTCTAAAAAATCTAAAAGAATTCACAAAAATTTTTCTGATCCGTCAAAAGTTAAAAATTCAAAAAATATAGATAAAGATTTTGATGTTTGTAGAGACAAAATAAAGATATTTACTGCAGATTTTAAAAAAAAATATTTTAATCTATCGAACTATTAATTGTAAAACATCATCTGTTCTTTGCTCTAGAATAAGCTCATTATTTTTTAAAATTTCATTAGATGATTTTTCGTCAAAATGTCTAATTGTAAATAAATTTACATTCTCCACACATTCAACTTTAAAAGTTGCTTTCAATATTGACAACAACTCTTTTAATCTATTAAACTTATCATAAACGCAAACCGAAAAGCTAATCGCAGAATTTTGTATTAAATCTACTTTCATTTTATTTTCATGTAAAACTTGAAAAATTTCACTAATATTTTCTTCAACAATAAACGAAAAATCAAGTGAAGATAATTTCAACAAATTCAAATTTCTTTTTACTATAAAACAAGGGACTTCAGGCTTTATTTTAATGCCCCTAGAAATTGCTGTTCCTTTACCTTTTGGATTTAAAAAAGATTTCACAAAGAGCGGTATTTCTTTTTTTTGTAAAGGTTGTAAAGTTTTTGGATGAATAACAGAAGCGCCGTAAAATGCTAGTTCAATTGCTTCGGTGTATGAGATATAGTCCAGTAAAATAGGGTTTTTAAAAACTCTTGGGTCTGCATTTAATACACCAGGAACATCTTTCCATATTGTCAATGATTGAGCATTTAAACAATAGGCATATATCGCAGCAGAATAATCAGAACCTTCCCTTCCTAGAGTCGTATTGAAATTATTTTGATTACTTCCAATAAAACCTTGGGTAACATTTAACTTTTTTTTATCTATATTTTCTGAGATATTTTTTTGAGTAAGTTTCCAATCAATGTCAGCATCTCGATAATTTGAATCTGTTTTAATTAATTCTCTAGAATCTACCCAGTTTGATTTAACACCACTAAAATTAAGAAAAGCACTGATTATTTTTGTGGAGAGTATTTCTCCACAAGGAACTATTTGATCATACACAAAAGAATAATTAGGAGATTTATTTCTTTTTAAAAATTCTTTTAGATTATCGAATATGAGTTTTACATCGTTAAAAACTTCATGATTTTTTTCTAAAAATAATTCTAAAAGAACAGTATTATGAAATTCAAAAATTTGATTTATTGAATATTGCAACTCGTTTTTATTTTCAAAATAATTTTTTACGACTAGCTCAAAGGCATTAGTATTTTTACCCATAGCTGAAACAACTAACAACGTTTTGTCAAACCCTTCTTGTTTCATAATTGAAAAAAGATTTCTGATTCCTTCAGCATCTTTAACAGATGCCCCTCCAAATTTATATATCCTCATTTTTAATTATAAAATTATTGATAGCTTTTTCATCCATTTGAGCAATATGCCAGTCATTATAAACTTTAGCCCCATTAGACTCATAAAATTTAATGGCACTATGATTCCAATTCAAAACTGCCCACTCTATTCTTTTTACTCCTTTGTCATTAGAATGTTTTATGAAATTTGAAAATAAAGCTTGTCCAATTCCTAATCCTCTATATTTTTGTGTAACAATTAAATCCTCTAAATGCATCGTAGGGCCTTTCCAAGTGGAATATCGTGAATAACCCAAAGACATACCTACTATTTTTTTTTGATAAACAGCTACAAAACAAACAAATAATGGGGGCTTGGAGGACGCATGTTTAATTAAATCTTTTGATTGTAAGACAACGGCACTAGGTTCCTTTTCAAAAACAGCAAGTTCTTTAATTAAAGATAAAACATCTTCCATGTCATTTTCAGATGCCAATCTAATATCAAAATTCATTTTTATAAATTTTATCAAATTTAAGTCAATGATTTTAAAAAAAAATAATTAATAAAAAGTATAACAATTTTATTGATATTTGTGACAATGAAAAAAGTGGGTAATAATCCACATTCTTTACCATTTTCTAAGTCTCTGAAAGTTCAGAAACTTCAAAATTCTTTTGACCAAAATGAAAAAAAACTATTTGTCAATGGACTATATGGGTCTTCAAAATCATTTTTCATAAAAGAATTTTTTAGAATAAATAAAAAATCAATTTTTTGGATTTTAAATGATAAAGAGACAGCAGCCTATCATCTTAATGATTTAGAAAATTTTATGGACAACAAGGATTGTTGTTTTTTTTTAGGGAGCTATAAAAGAAATAAAGAATTTAAAAAACCGGACAGTCAAAACATATTTTTAAGAACTGAGATAATAAAAAATCTTAGTTTAAGTAAACAGTCAAAAATAATTATAAGTTATCCAGAGGCAATTTTTGAAAAAGTTCTAGTAAAAAAAGAAATTAAAAAAAGAATTTTTAAACTCTCTCAAGGTGAAGAAATAGAACTTGAAAATTTAAATGAAAAATTATTTGAATATGATTTTAATCGTGTAGATTTCGTTTCAGAACCAGGTGATTTTTCTGTAAGAGGGGGTATTGTAGATGTTTTCTCTTATTCAAATAAGTTCCCATTTAGAATTGAATTTTTTGGAAATGAAATTGAGAGTATAAGAACTTTTGAGATTGACTCACAAATTTCTAAAAATACATTTTCCTCCATTGAAATTCTAGCAGATCTAGAAAATAAAGATTCTTCCCGCTCAAGAGAAAGTATTTTTAATTTACTTGATCCGCATAGTCTTATTGTTTTAGAAAATAATTTATTTATTGAAGAGGAACTCAACAATTTTTATAAAATTTTGGAGGATAATAATGAGTTCGATAATAACAAAGAATTAAACACCCTTTTTTATAATGGGTTTAATTTAAGTTCTGATTTAGAAAAATTTTCAATTCTTGAGTTTAAAAAAACAGAAATCAGTCACTCTTTTAATACAATCCCTCAACCCTCTTTTAACAAAAAGTTTGAATTATTAATCGAAAATTTGACAGTACATCATAATAACGGTTACACTATTAAAATTTACTGTTCATCTAAAAATCAAGTTAAAAGATTTAATGATATTTTTGAAGAAAGTGATAGTAAGTTAAATCCTATTCTAATTGAAAAATCTATTTATAAAGGATTTATAAATCATGATGATAAAATAGTTTGCTATTCTGACCATGAAATTTTTGACAGATATCACAAGTTTAATGTTAAAGCTGGGTTTTCTGTCAAAAATAGAGCAACCCTAAATGAACTCAATCAATTAGATATCGGAGATTACGTCACTCACATTGACCACGGCATAGGGATATTTGGAGGGCTTCAAAAAATTGAAGTGAATGGCAAAAAACAAGAGGCAATAAAATTATCCTACGGAGAAAGAGATACTTTATATGTTAGCATTCATCTAATTCATAAAATTTGTAAATACAATGGTAAAGATGGGGCCAAACCTAAAATATTCAAATTAGGTTCTGGGGCTTGGAAAAAAATTAAGTTAAAGGCTAAAAGCAGAGTAAAACAAGTTGCATTTAATCTTATCGAAGCCTATGCAAAAAGAAAACTAAAAAAAGGATTTCAATATGGTCATGACAGTACAATTCAACACGAATTGGAAGCTTCCTTTATTTATGAGGACACACCTGATCAAATTAAATCTACTTTAGATATTAAAAATGATATGGAGAGTCAACAACCAATGGATAGGCTTATTTGTGGAGATGTTGGTTTTGGAAAAACTGAAATTGCAATAAGAGCTGCTTTTAAAGCTATAGACAATGGTAAACAAGTTGCAGTATTAGTCCCTACAACTGTACTTGCATTTCAACATTTTAAAACTTTCTCTAAAAGGCTTAAAGATTTTCCCGTAACAATTGATTATTTGAATAGATTCCGTACTAATAAGGAAAAAACAATTATTAAAAACGAAATTTTCTCTGGAAAAATTGATTTAATTATTGGTACACATCAACTTATTAATAAAAGTATAGAATTTAAAAATTTAGGATTACTAATTGTAGATGAGGAACAAAAATTTGGAGTAAGTGTTAAGGAAAAAATAAGATCAATTAAAGAAAATATCGATGTATTAACTCTAACTGCCACTCCGATTCCTAGAACTCTGCAGTATAGCCTCATGTCGGCTCGTGATTTATCAATTATTAACACCCCACCACAAAATAGGTTCCCAATAGAAAGTAATGTTATTTCTCTAAACGAAAAAATCATTTCCGAAGCTATAAAATTTGAGATACAAAGGGGAGGTCAGGTTTTCTTTATACACAATAGAATTGAAAACATTAAAGATGTTTCGGCATTAATATCAAGATTAGTTCCAAACGCTGATATAGCAATAGTTCATGGAAGGCTTGAGGGAAAAAAACTAGAAAAAACTATGCTTGATTTCATAAATGGGAAATATGATGTGTTAGTATCTACCACAATTGTTGAAAGTGGTTTAGATGTTCCTAATGCTAATACAATCTTTATAAATAATGCACATAATTTTGGACTTAGTGATCTTCATCAAATGAGAGGAAGAGTTGGACGAAGTAATAAAAAGGCATTTTGCTATTTTATTACTTCTCCATTTTCAAGTATGACAAAAGAAGCAAGAAAAAGAATTGAAGCTGTAGAACAACACACTGAGCTAGGCTCTGGTTTTTTAATAGCTATGAAAGATTTAGAAATCAGAGGGGCTGGAGATTTATTAGGTGCAGAACAAAGTGGTTTTATTAACGATATTGGATTTGAAACCTATCAAAAAATTTTAAAAGAAGCTGTTGATGAATTAAAAAATAAAGATTTTAAAAATCTATTTGACGAAGACTTAGAAATAAATAAAAACAGTGTAAATGTTCAAATTGATACTGATTTAGAAATTCTCTTTCCAGACAATTACATTAATAATATTAAAGAAAGATTAAAATTATATAAACAATTATCTGAGATAAATAGTAACAATGAGTTGACAGAATTTAGAAATAATTTAATAGACAGGTTTGGAAAAATGCCATTACAATCGATCGATCTCTTAAAAACGGTTGAATTAAAGTGGCAAGCACAAGATTTAGGTTTTGAAAAAATAGTTTTGAAAAACAATAAAATGATTTGTCAATTTATTTCAGATAAAGAAAATCCATTTTATCAATCAGAAAGTTTTCAAAAAACATTGATGACTATTCATCAGAATAAGGATATGTGTGAAGTGAAAGAAAAAAAATTAAATGATAAAAATGTATTATTATTGATTTTTAAAAAAATAAATACTATTTCGAGTGGTATAGAAAAATTAAAGATTTTTTAAGTTTTTAATTACTCTAAATGCTTTGTTAACCTGTTCCTCGTTAACTAAAATTGTAAACTCATTTGAGGTTGAAATTACTTCATAAATGTTGATTCCTTCCCACGACAGTCTTTGAAAAACAAAATAGTAAACCCCAGGGATCGTAACGTTTTCACTTGGAAGTTTTATTGAAATGGAAGAAAGATCACTTTGTTTAGAAATACAATGTTCATTGGAAAGTGTCGCTTCAACTAATTTAGAAAGATTACCACTAACAACTATATTACATTCATTAACTCCTCTTGAGGAGGTATAAAAATCATCTTTATTATCAACTTTTGCTAAAAGCTTTGCTTGATTAGCAAGCAAAGTATCGGAAACTTTAAAATTATAATCTACAAGTGAAGATCTTACTGTGATATCACCAATATCTTTAATTATTTTTACAATCTTAAAAGTGGTACGAAATTCTAACTCACTTGAAAGTCTTTTTAAAGCCATAACAATGGCTCCATACTTAACTTCTTTTTTTAAAGAAACTTCAATTTCTGATTTAATAATTCTGGAAAGTGAGGTTAAATTTATTATTCCTTGAGAAAGAGCAGAAATCAAAAATGGTTTTGCTTTTATATAATCTTCAACAGCTGATGAAATTGTTTTCATAATAAGAAACAAATATAGTAATCTTTAAAGAATTGTTATAATTGTAACAAAAAATTATATACACAACATTTAATTATATTATAACAAATTCTAATAGCAAAAGAATACATTAATTGATTATTTTTACTTCTTTATTTAGAATTTTTGAAAAAAAGACATACAATCACAGCAGCACTTCCCTATGCAAACGGACCTTTACATATAGGTCACTTAGCTGGAGCTTATATTCCTGCCGATATATATGCGAGATACTTGAGGCTTAAGGGCAAAGACGTTGCTTTTGTTTGTGGAAGTGATGAACATGGTGCGGCAATTCCTATTCGTGCTAAAAAAGAGGGAATTAGTCCACAAAAAATAATCGATAAATACCATACGATTATAAAAAAATCATTTGAAGATTTTGGTATTTCTTTTGATAATTACGCCAGAACTTCTTCTAAAACACACCACAAAATGGCTTCTGAATTTTTTAATGAATTAAATACAAAAAATATTTTTATTGAAAAAGAATCTGAACAATTATATGACATAGAAGAAAATCAATTTTTAGCAGACCGGTACGTTGAAGGAGAATGCCCCAAGTGTGGGTTTGAGGAGGCTTATGGTGACCAATGTGAAAGTTGTGGCTCTTCACTTAATGCCACTGATCTTATAAATCCTAAGTCTAAATTGAGTGGAAATATTCCTTCATTAAAAAAAACAAAACATTGGTTTCTTCCTTTAAATAATTTTGAAGATTTTTTAAATAAGTGGTTCCTAAAAGAGAAAAAAGATGATTGGAAAACTAATGTTTTAGGTCAAGTAAAGTCTTGGATAAATGAAGGGCTAAAGCCAAGAGCGATTACAAGAGACCTAGACTGGGGAATTCCAGTTCCCATTAAAGAAGCGATTGGAAAAGTTTTATATGTTTGGTTCGATGCACCTATAGGATATATTTCATCAACCATAGAATGGGCAGAAAGAAAAAATATAGATTGGAAACCTTATTGGCAAGACCCCAATACAGAGCTAGTACACTTTATTGGAAAAGATAATATTGTTTTTCATTGCATAATATTCCCATCAATATTGAGCGCCTCAGGAAAATACATACTTCCCTCTAATGTTCCTGCAAATGAGTTTTTAAATTTAGAAGGCCAAAAAATATCTACATCAAAAAATTGGGCAATCTGGCTTCATGAGTATATGGAAGATTTCCCTGAAATGCAAGATACTTTAAGATATGTATTGACGACTAATGCACCTGAAAATAAAGATAATGACTTTACTTGGAAAGATTATCAAGCAAAAAATAATAATGAATTAGTGGCAATTCTAGGAAACTTTATAAATAGGGTTGTTGTGCTGACTCATAAATATTATAATGGGAAAACACCTGAAATATTGACTTTAAATGAAAATGAAAAAAATCTAATCGATGAAGTTTATTCTTTCCCTAAAAAAATTGGGGTGTCAATTGAAAAATTTAAATTTAGAGAAGCTATCAATTTAATGATTGATTTGGCTAGACTTGGAAACAAATATTTAGCTGACACGGAGCCTTGGAAAGTTATTAAAACAGATGAATCACATAAGGTTGATACCATAATGAATATTTCTATTCAAATATGTGGTGTTTTATCTTTAATATGCGAACCTTTTCTTCCAAACACATCAAAAAAACTAAAAAACCAATTTAATATAAAGACTATTAAGTGGGAGGATATAAATAGAAACAATCCTGTCATATCTAATAAAATCGAAAAAAGTAATTTGATTTTTAGAAAGATTGAAGATGAAGAAATTGCATTTCAATTAGAAAAGCTCAATGATTCCAAACAATAAAATAGGTGTTTTTGGCTGTGGATGGTTAGGACTTCCTCTGTCTAAATTTCTTTTAAAAAAGAAATTTTTTATTAGAGGTTCTACCACTAATCAGGAAAAAATTAAAGAATTAAAAAAACATAAAATAGAACCCTATTTAGTTGAATTAAAAGAAACGGGTATTTTTGGAGACATCGATTCATTTTTAAAAGATTTAGACACACTAATTATAAATATTCCTCCAAAAATTAAAAACAACTCAGATGACAGCTACATAAAAAAAATTAAATTTCTTGAGAGTAAAATAAATTATTACTCGATTGATAAAGTTATCTTTATTAGTAGTACATCAGTTTATGGGTCTAATCAAAAAAAAATAGACTCTAAAACCAAACCAGAACCCAATACGAAAAGAGGAAATGAAATTATTAAATCCGAAAAAGTTATAACTAAAAATAACAACGGAACAATAATTAGATTTGGGGGACTCATTGGGAATAATCGACATCCTGTTTACACGTTATCAAAAAAAAAGGAGGTTTTAAACCCTCACGCTCCAATAAATTTAATTCATTTAGATGATTGTATTAATATCATTTACAACGTTATAAAGAAAAAAGCTTGGGGAAAAATATTTTTAGGAGTTGCTCCGTTTCATCCAAAAAAAATTAATTACTATAATGAAAAATGTGAAGAATTTGGTTTAAAAAAAATAAATTTTATAAATAAGCATACCTCAAAAAAAGAAGTGAATGATTCTAAAATTCAAAGTGAGCTAGGCTATGAATTCATTTTTCCAAAATTATAACAACCCCTATTTATCTAAACTTTCTTTAGAAATTTTATTAATCATTTTTAATAAGGAGTTATAAGAATTAACAATTTTTTTAAGATCACTTTTAAATAAATTAAAATTTTCAAAATTAATTTTTTTCGCATTAATCTTTAAAACATGAGTTTTAAAAACTCTAAATCTTCCAATGACTTGAGGAATATTTAACTCGTTAGGTATTTGATCTTCATTAATTTTTTCAATATCAGATTGTAAAGTTTCAAGAAAAAAAGTTAAAGTCCTTGGGTCAGATTTTGTGATTTCTAAAGTTTTTTTAATAATTTCTATATCCTTCCAAAGTAGATAAACTTTACTGTATTTCAGATCCAAAACATCAAAAATAGGAAGCGAATCTTGGACAAACGAATTTAAATTTGCGTAATCAATGGATTTACTAATTGTAACTTTTTTTTTCTCATTTTTTTGACATGAGAACAATAAAAAGATTGCAAAAATCCAAAAAAACTTATTCATCTTTAGAAAATAATATTTCTAAAATTACAAACTTTATTCTGTTTTAAAAGAATAAACAATCGAGTAGCTACTATTGGTGCCGTCTGATGTCTTCACGCGCCAGTAATAAGTCGTGTCTGCATCCAGTGCTACATCTAATGTTTTAG
>CALKEO010000050.1 GCA_938088195.1 uncultured Flavobacteriaceae bacterium
ACTCCACCAAGCGACCAATTAAATCTTGCTGCCATTGGTGCCGGGGGAAAAGGTCTCAGTGACATCAATAATTCTTCTGTAAATGGCAGAGAGAGAATCGCAGCTCTATGTGATGTTGATTTTTCAGGAAGTGCAAAGGGAAGTGTAAAAAGATTCCCAAAAGCAAAAAAATACGCCGATTACAGAGAGATGTTGGACAAGGAAAAAGATATTGATGCCGTTACAATCTCAACACCTGATCACGTTCACGGGCCTGCTGCAGTATATGCAATGGAAAGAAATAAACATGTGTATGTACAAAAGCCTATCACACATAATATCAGAGAAGCTAGATTATTAACTGAACTAGCCAGAAAACAAAAAGTAGTAACTCAAATGGGTAATCAAGGGGGGTCAAATCCCTTATTAAAAATGGTTCAAGGCTGGGTAGATTCAGGAAGAGTTGGTAAAATTTCCGAAGTTAAGGTTTGGACTAATAGACCTGTCTGGCCTCAAGGAATTGAAATGATGAAGCCTGATCCCAGTAAAAAACCAAATGATTTAAACTGGGACTTATGGCTAGGGCCTGCTTCTTCAAAACCATACACTCCAAATTTACACCCTTTCAATTGGAGAGGCTGGTGGGAATATGGAACTGGGGCTCTTGGAGACGTCGGTTGTCATTTAATTGATATTCCTTTTAGAACCCTTGGGCTTAAATACCCTAAAGATGCTGAATGCAGTATAGGTAGTGTGTATACTAAAATGTGGAATGCAGATTATTTCCCTGAGGGTTGTCCTCCATCATCTTTAATTACTTTAAATTTTGATTCAACTGTAAAAAATAACTCTCCGATCCAATTAACTTGGACAGATGGCGGGATAAGGCCTCCACATCCAGAAATAATTCCTGCCAATGATGATATTGGAGGGCCAAACAGCCAAAATGGTGTTTTGATGATAGGAGAGAAAGGTATTATTTCAACAAATATTAATGATAGTTCTCCCCTTACTCCTAAATTATATTTATACAATGGCGAAACAGAATTCGGCCCTGAAACTGAAAAAATGAAGGAACCTGAGTATGGTCATCAACGTAAATGGGTTGACGCTTGTAAAGCTGGTTTCAATAGTAAGGAACACCTTGAATTAACATCTTCATTTGATTACGCTGGGCCAATGACTGAAACTGTTTTAATGGGTAATCTAGCGATTAGAAGTTATATGCTTAGAAAAGAAAACTCAAAAGGTAAATTAGACTTTTTTGCAAGAAAAAAATTAATTTGGGATGGAAACAATATGGAAATTACAAATCTGGAAGAGGCTAATCAATTTGTTGCTAGAACATATCGTGATGGGTGGAAAATCTAATTTCTAGTTTTTGTTGTTTATTTTCATATTCAAAAATCTATTAAAATCATTGATAGAACGACTATTATCTTAACAATTTTGGCAACCATCAATTACGTTAATTCGTTATCTTTGAAAGCGATTTTAAAATGTAAATGAAGCCAGATCAAAAATTAAAAGTTTCTAAAAAAATTCAGGTTCAAAATATGTTTGACTCAATTTCAATTGAATACGACTTTTTAAACAGAATCATGACCTTTGGAAATGATATAAAATGGAGGAAAAACATATACAAAATTGCCAAGCATTATAATCCAAAAAAAATTTTAGATATAGCAACAGGTACCGCAGACATCGCTTTGGAGCTTTCTAAAATAAATGGCTGTAATATAATAGGGCTTGATATTTCCGAAAAAATGCTTGAAATAGGCAGGACTAAAGTATTAAATCAAAGCCTTTCTGAAAAAGTAACTTTAATTTCTGGAGATGCTGAAAACATTGATTATGATACAGAGTCTTTCGACTTAGTTACCATTGGATTTGGAGTAAGAAATTTTCAAAATTTAGAAAAAGGGTTAAAAGAAAGTCACCGTGTTCTAAAGCCAAAAAGTAAATTAATAATTTTAGAGACTTCTGTTCCAACAAATCCCCTAATAAAATTTTTTTATTTAATGTTTAGCAGATCTTTTATCCCTTTTATAGGGCAATTATTTTCAAAAGATAAAACCGCATATAAATACCTTCAAAAATCAGCTGAAAAATTCCCAAGCGGAAAAAATTTTATTAATGTTTTAAAAAAATGCGGTTTTACTAATATTGAACTGAAGCCCCAAATGTTTGGAGCCACTACTATTTATGTTGCAGAAAAAATTTGAATAAAAAATGGTTTCTAACAATGATTTTTTTATAAAACTAAAAAGTTGTGTTGAGGAAAAAACTCCTTTTATATCCTTTCGCCACCCACAGTCTGAAACATTAAAATGTTACTTTGGAAGTGCCAATAGAATAAATAGTTTTTCCATTCCTTTAGATTCAGGCTTTGTTGTAATGCCTTTTGATGTCAAAAAACAAGGTTACTATATTTCTAAAAGCACAACAATCTCAACAAAAATTTCAAAAAATATCAATAAAGACTCATTAAACACTACCTTAAATCTTAATGAAAAATTTCATTCTGATAAAAATGAATATTGTAACAAAGTCTCTAAAATCATAAAAATTATTTCCCAGACAGAACTCGTGAAAGTAGTCTTTTCTAAAAGTTTTAAGTTTAATTTGTCTTCAAATAATTTTGATTTTTTTTTTCAAAAATTACTAAACCAAAATTTCGAAGCTTTTTGTTATTTATTTTATCACCCAGAAGAGGGTTTTTGGATGGGTGCAAGTCCTGAAACTCTACTAGAAATAAGTGATAAAAATGTTACAACAATGGCCTTAGCAGGAACAAAAAAAAGAGAAACATCTGAATGGGGAAATAAAGAAATCATAGAACAAGAGATTGTTAAAAAGGAGATAATAAAAAATTTACACCCCTTCTGTGAAAACGTAAAAGCTGAAGGACCCGTCACTATTAAAGCAGGAGAAATTGACCACTTAAAAACCGTTATTACAGGCTTTTCTAGAGCCTCTGTTAATGATGTCATAAATGCTATTCACCCTACGCCTGCAGTTGGAGGTGTCCCCAAAAAAAATGCTTTATCGATTATTAACAGTCTAGAAAATCATGAAAGATCTTTGTACTCTGGCTATCTTGGTGAAATTGATAAAAATGGATGTCGGCTTTTTGTAAACCTGAGGTGTGTTAATTTCAATCAAAATAAGGCAACCCTTTTTGTTGGTGGGGGCATCACCCAAGAAAGTAGTCCAGAAAAAGAATGGGAAGAGATTATTAATAAATCTCAAACAATATTGAGCTCTCTTTTTAACTAGTCAATTAATTGATTTAGTACATTTGTATTGTGATTATGTATCCCGTGATTCCTTCTGCACAAACAGTTATTCTTACTTGTTTAAAGCTAGGCATAACAACTGTCGTTATTTCGCCTGGTTCAAGAAACGCTCCTTTAGCTATTGGGTTTGCTTCTAATGACGCTTTCAAGTGCTACAGCATAGTAGATGAACGTTCTGCGGGTTTCTTTAGTCTTGGAATTGCCCAGCAAATTAAAAAACCTGTAATATTACTTTGCACGTCTGGTTCGGCTATTTTAAATTATGCTCCTGCTGTTGCAGAGGCTTTTTACAGTCAAATTCCTTTAATTGTTCTTTCAGCTGATAGGCCAAAATACAAGATAAATATTGGAGATGGTCAAACAATTGATCAGTCTAAAGTCTTTGGAAATAATATTTTTAGTTCTGATTCATTAAAACAAGACATTACCCATAATCTAAAAGCTATAACCATTAGTAATCGCCAAAAAATATTGAATTCTGAATTAGAAGTAAATGAAATAAATAAATTACAAATTAAAATTCAAAAATTTAATGAAGATTTATTAAATAAAAGATTCAACGAGTCTTTTGTCTTTGAAAAACCTGTACATATAAATATTCCTCTAGAGGAGCCTCTTTATGATTTCATAGAAACACCATGTATTGATCTTAATAATAAAGTAAAGTTTAATAATGAAAAACTTATTAAAAAAATTGATTCAAATTTTGAAAACATTATTGAAAAGTATTCCAAAATAATGATTCTTGCTGGGTCTTGTAGTCCAAATTATATAGACGACAAAATTATTGATAAGATTAAGCGTAATTCGAATATAGTCGTTTTAACAGAGTCAACCTCAAACTTACATGATGATTCTTTTTTTGAAAATATAGATCAAATAATTGCCCCAATTGAACTGCTAAAATCAAAAAACGATTTGTTTTCTAGCCTAAAGCCTGAAATCTTGATAACAATTGGAGGTATGATAATCTCAAAAAAAATAAAATCTTTTTTAAGAAATTTCCCTCCAAATATTCATCTTCACGTTGGTATTAACGATGCAAATGACACCTATTTTAAAGGAGTTAAGCATGTTCAAACAACTCCAAAGATATTTTTTGAAAAATTATTAGAAAAAACTAATTCTGCATCTAAATATCACAAAACCTGGAACACCCTATCTAAAAAAAGATTTTTAGCACATGAAAAATTTATAAAAAAAACTAATTATTCTGACTTAATTGTTTTTCATATTTTATCGTCAAGAATACCTCGAAAATATCTAGTTCATGTGGCCAATAGTTCGCCCGTTAGATATCTTCAGCTTTTTAAATTTTCTAAATTAAATAATACGTTTTGCAATAGGGGAACCAGCGGAATTGAAGGCAGTACCTCTACTGCTGTTGGAGCTTCGGTAGCTAATAATACTCCAACTGTTTTGATTACAGGAGATTTAAGTTTTTTCTATGATATCAATGGTCTTTGGAACAATTATATTAGCTCAGATTTCAGGATTATTTTGATAAATAATAATGGTGGTGGAATTTTCAGAATTTTACCCGGTTTTAAAGATGATGAAATTTTTTCAAAATATATAGAGACAAAACATTCGCTAAATGCTAAACAAATAGCAAAAACTTATGGATTTAAATATCAAAACAAAAAGACAGCTTTTGGAGTTAAATTTGCTTTAAAAACTTTCTTTAAAAAATCTAACAGACCTAAGATTTTAGAAATTACAACTCCATCTCATTTAAGCTCCTCGACTCTTAAAAATTACTTTAAGTTTTTGGCTAATAGTTGAAGTAAATTTACCTTTAGAAAGTATTATATTTATTAAAAATTTGTAGATGATAATTAAATGGGATAATATTAAAAAATACTCTGATATAAAGTTTGAGCTTTACAATAGGGTGGCTAAAATAACCATAAATAGACCTAAAGTATATAACGCATTTCGACCAGAAACAAACATTGAAATGCTTGATGCAATCGATATATGTAAAGAAAGAGCTGATATAGATATTATTGTTTTCACTGGTGCTGGCGATAAGGCTTTTTGTAGCGGAGGTGATCAAAACGTGAAAGGATCTGGTGGTTATATTGGTGATGACGGAGTTCCTAGACTGAATGTTTTAGATTTGCATAAAAAAATAAGAGAAATCCCAAAACCTGTAATTGCAATGGTCAACGGATATGCTATTGGGGGGGGACACGTATTGCATGTTGTCTGTGATTTAACTATCGCTAGTGAAAATGCTATTTTTGGACAAACAGGTCCAAAAGTAGGAAGCTTCGATGGAGGGTTTGGATCTTCATATTTAGCGAGACATGTTGGTCAAAAAAAAGCAAGAGAAATATGGTTTTTATGCGAACAATACAGCGCAGATGAAGCCTTAAAAATGGGTATGGTAAACAAAGTGGTCCCACTAAAAGAGCTTGAAGAAGTTACCCTGAAATGGTGTGCAATTATGCAAAAAAGAAGTCCTCTAGCTTTAAGAATGATAAAAAGAAGTCTTAATGCTGAGTTAGATGGCCAACACGGACTAATGCAACTAGCGGGAGATGCTACGCTGCTATACTATTTAACTGAAGAAGCACAGGAGGGTAAAAATGCTTTTTTAGAAAAAAGAGATCCTGATTTTAAAAAGTATCCTAAATTTCCTTAGATGTTGAAACAATTAAATGTTATTTCAAATTAGAGAATGGATTTTAGCGGCTAGACTTAGAACCATTCCACTGTCAATTTCAGGAATATTTATAGGTTCTAGCGCAGCTTATTATAATGGTATGTTTGACTATGCCATCTTTTCTTTAGCGATTTTCACAACTATTTCTTATCAAGTTCTTTCAAACTTCGCAAATGACTATGGAGATGGCGTTAAGGGAACGGATGACAATCGGATTGGTCCTAAAAGAGCTGTTCAAAGCGGAAAAATTGGAATAAAAAAAATGAAAAGAGGAATTGTATTCGCTGCTTCAATTGCTATATGTCTGACGCTTTTACTAGTAATCATCTCTTTTAAACAAGACTTGTTTAATCTTTTATTGTTTGTTTCGCTAGGTATTTGTGCTGTGGTTTCTGCTATAAAGTACACTGTAGGGAAAAATCCTTACGGATACATGGGGCTTGGGGATTTTTTTGTTTTTATTT
The DNA here is from genome assembly GCA_938088195.1 of uncultured Flavobacteriaceae bacterium. Lineage (GTDB taxonomy): Bacteria > Bacteroidota > Bacteroidia > Flavobacteriales > Flavobacteriaceae > MAG-121220-bin8. The sequence continues at coordinate 6,414 of CALKEO010000050.1, forward strand.
TTTTTGGTTTGGTTAGTGTTATTGGATCAAATTTCCTTTACACGTCGTCTTTTAATATGTTTTTAATTTATCCTGCTTGCACCACAGGTCTTTTAAGTGTTGGTGTTTTAAATTTAAATAATATGAGGGATCTTGATAATGATTTTAAATCAAAAAAAAATACTGTTGCGGTTAAATTAGGGATTGCCAAATCTAAAATTTATCACTTTTTATTAATATTAAGTTCAGTGATTGTAATGTTGGCTTTTCAGTTAAGCCTAAACTCAAATTCAATTTTTTTTAACTGCTTAATTGGATTAAATGTTTTATGGCTTTTAATTCACCTAATTAAAATTTATGGCGTCCAAGAATCAAAAAAGTTTGATGTTTTTCTAAAACCTTTGGCTTTATCAACTTTTTTTTATTCAATAACAATTTCTTTATACTTTTTTAAAATTTTAGGATAATGAAAGCCTTTTGCTTTAAACATATACTTAACTTTCATAATCCCAGCGGAACTTCCAGAGGAGTTTTAAATCAGAAAGTAAGTTGGTTTATTGTTATTTTTCGTGGTAATAAAAAAGGTATTGGCGAGTGTAGCTTAATAAAAGGGTTAAGCCCTGATCCGGGTGCTGACTATGAGCAAACACTAAAAAGAGTGTGTGAAAACATTTCTGATGGATTTACTATATTGTCAACCAAGCTAGATTCTTATCCTTCAATTTTATTTGGCTTAGAAACTGCATTTCGATCGTTAGAATCATCCAACTCTCAATTATTGTTTAAGTCTGATTTTACAAATAATATGGGTTCTATTCCTATAAATGGATTAATCTGGATGGGGCAGAAGAGTTTTATGATTTCACAAATCAAAGAAAAGATTGATTCAGGTTTTGATTGTGTCAAAATTAAAATTGGTTCTCTAGATTTCAAAACAGAGCTTGAATTAATAAAAAATATTCGAAAAGAATATTCTTCAAAAGACATAGAAATTAGAGTAGACGCTAATTGTGCTTTTGCTTTTTCAGACGCATTAGAAAAACTAAAAAAGTTATCTGAATTTTCTCTACACTCTATAGAGCAGCCAATTAAAACTCGACACTGGGAAAACATGTCTTTTTTGTGTGAAAACTCTCCTCTGGCAATAGCTTTAGATGAAGAGCTCATAGGCCTTCAGGATGGTGATAAAGAGAGAATGATTAAAAACGTTCAACCTAAATATATAATATTAAAGCCTAGTCTTCTGGGTGGCTTAGAAAAATGTGAAGACTGGATTGAAATTGCTAACAAAAATAAAATAAAGTGGTGGGCGACTAGTGCGCTTGAAAGTAATATCGGACTTAATGCTATTGCACAGTGGGTTTACCAAAAAGGCACAAAAATGAAGCAGGGTCTTGGAACGGGAAAACTTTTTTCTAATAATATTTTATCTCCTTACATTATTAAGAAAGGGTCCTTAAAATATTCAACTGAAAACAAATGGGATCTTAAAATATTTGACCAACAAAAACGATTGTTTTCAAAATGAATTCTTTTTTTTACAATAACGACTTCATGTTAAATGGAAATTCATACAGCTTAGAATCTTTATTGTCAACTACTAAACACAGCACACCCTTACTTTTTTTGTTTCTGAAACAATGGACAAATAAAAACTCAACTATAACATTGCAAACCTCTGGATCTACAGGAAAGCCAAAAGAAATACAAATGCCCAAAGACAAAATGATTCTCTCAGCAAAAAGGACTGGTAAGTATTTGAATTTGCAGGCTAAAGAAAAAACACTTTGTTGTTTGCCATTAAATTATATTGCAGGAAAAATGATGGTTGTAAGAGCTCTTGTATTGGGTTTAGATTTATATTTAACAAAACCTTCGAAAAATCCTTTAAAAACTTTTCCCTTTAATTTTGATTTTGTTGCTTTTACCCCATATCAACTAGAACATTCTTTAAAACAATTAAACAAAATTAAAACCCTTATTGTGGGCGGAAGTCCAATTAGCGAAAAAACAAAAAAACTTCTCTACAAGAACAAAACTAATGTTTACGAAACTTTTGGAATGACCGAAACGGTTTCTCACATTGCCTTAAAACACATTAGTCAAGGAAAGAAAGAGTTTAAGGCTCTTGATGGCGTTCGTTTTGAAACAGAAAATCATTGTCTTAAAATCTTTTGTGATTCAATTTTAAAAACTCCTCTTCTAACAAATGATATAGTTGACTTAATCTCTGAAAAAAAGTTTGTTTGGAAAGGAAGAACAGATTTTGTTATAAACTCTGGTGCCATAAAAATTTTTCCTGAACTGTTGGAAAAAAAACTAAGTCAAGTGTTTTTTATTCCTTTTATTATTTTTGGATTTCCAGATGAAAAGTTGGGAAAGAAAATTTCAATTGTTTTTGAAGGAAAAACACCTTATAATTTTGAAAAGTTAATTAAAACTTTAGACTCTTTTGAAAGGCCAAAAAAAGTTTTTAACTTAAAAGTGTTTCCTAGAAATAACAACAAATTATTAAGAAAAAAAATTATTACTGAAATATTAAACACCTATGAACCAAACTAAAAAAGAAGAGTATTGGAACACCCTAACTCATTTTATTGGAATAATACTAAGCATAATTGGTTTACCGTTGTTAATTCTCGCCAATAAAAATTTGTCTTCTTTTAGTCTTTTCAGTATTTTATTTTTTGAATTTGGTTTGTTGTTTGTTTACACCTCCTCTACACTTTATCATTATGTAGAAAACGTCAAAATCAAAAACAAATTACGAACACTTGACCATGTAAGTATCTTTTATTTAATTGCTGGATCCTACGCTCCTGTTTGTCTAATTACACTTTACAATCATTCTGGAATTGAAATTTTTATAACTGTTTTGGGAATAATGTTAACAGGAACTTTTTTTAAAATTTTTTACACTGGTAAATACGAAAAGTTTTCTCTCTTTTTATATCTACTAATGGGATGGCTAATAATTTTTAAAATTAACACACTTTTTGAGTTAATAAGCTTTAATGGATTAATGTTAATAATAGCTAGTGGCTTGCTCTATACTTTTGGAACCTTCTTCTATTCTTCAAAAAGAAAATATTCCCACGCTATTTGGCATTTATTTGTTCTTGGAGGTAGCACTACTCACTACCTCTTTGTCTTGTTTTTTATTGTATAAATCCCGTAACTTTAAATATGGTTTTAGAAATCCGCACGATGTTTGCATATGTATTATAATTAGAATGTTTATGTCCTACAGTCGAATTCGGAAAAAACTTTCCAATTAAATTAATACGAATATAAAATTATGGTCAAATATTTATTATTATTTTCAATTACTATGTTCTCTCAAGAAACTGAAATCCAAAAATATGACGTTATTAAAACACTAGAAAATATTGAAATACGTTATTACCCACCAGTTATGAAAGCTAAAGTCAGCTCTAATAGAAATTTTTCAAAACTATTTCAATACATAAGTGGAAATAACGAAAATAATGAAAAAATTGCTATGACTGCCCCTGTTTACATGACTCAAGAAAACGGAAAAAATACGATGGAGTTTGTGTTGCCATCTAAATATTCCAAAGAAAATGCGGCTATGCCAAAAGATAAAACAATTGAAGTTTACAGCTCAAAACCGGGTTATTATGCCGCAATTCAATTCGGAGGTTATTCTAACGTTGAAAAAGTTAATAAACACTATGAATTGCTTGTTGAAGAAATTAAAAAAAATAAACTTTCTATTATTGACAAACGACCTATCGCACTTTCATACAATAGCCCATATAAAGTTTTTAATAGGCGAAATGAAGTTCTTGTTGAAATTAGCGCAACTCAGGATTAACGATTTAACTGTTTTTCGCAAATGGAATATTAGGATCCATAATTTCTAGTACTAGCTCGTTGATTTTTTTTTCGAATATTTTAATTTTATCCTTATCAATGATATAATCTGTTTTTGTAGAAGATTCTTTTACTCCAAAATTAATTAAACCTTTATTTAAATCTCTTAAAGAAATAATTGCCGCCTCACTTTTCAAAACTTTTGAACTGTTTTTAAAATACATTAAAACATAGCACAGCAGCTGCATTGATTTCAAATTGGTTTTGTTAAAACAGTCCTCCAGACTCTTTACTACAACCTCATTTGACTTAACAAGTCCTGTTTTATAGTCAATAATTCTAACAACACCATTTCTTCTGTCTAATCGATCTATTACACCCGTTAATTTGACAGGGCTTTTAATTGTTTTTAAATCAATTTCACATTCCATTTTTTTTTCAAGAGCAAGGATTTCAATTTTATTTCCTCTTTCAATATCTTTAATTTCAATTCTAATAAGCGTATCAATTGCTTTTTTAACAACTTCAAGTGCAATTAATCCTTTGCCCTTTTTAAAATCAATACTATTTTTTTTAAAAGATTTTTGGACATAATAATTAATATTGTTTAAAGCCGCTAGTAAATCTTTTTTTAAGATTACTTTTTTGATAAATGGTTTATACAAAGACTCTAAGGATTCGTGAAATACTATTCCTATTAACCGTGGGCTAATTTCCTCTTTTTCCTCATTGTCATGCAGGTTTAATAGATTCTTATAATAGAACTCCTCTGGTTCTTTTATATAATTGCTTAAAGATGATGGAGAGAATCCTTTCTTAGCAAATTCTTTTAGCCTTAACACAGTGGCAGGAGTTTTTAAGATTTCTTCATTTATGTTTTCAATATTAATTGTAGGATTGTATGTTTTTGCAACGATTTTGTGAATATCTTCTATTTCAATTTGGTGAATAAACCTGCTTTTTTCTCCACCAAAAACTCCCTCATTAAAATTATTAAAAATTAGAAATATGTTTTCTGCTCTTTTAATTAGCCTGTAAAAGTGGTAGGTATAAATAGCGTCCCTCTCATCAAAAGTCAGTAAATTATGTTTTTTTCTTAAGTCATAAGGAATTAAAGAGGCTTGGGTCTTTCCTTTTGGAAGTATTCCCTCATTTAAAGAAGTTATTATAATGTTTTTAAAATCAAGGGCCCTTGTTTCTAATAGTCCCATAATTTGAACTTTAGCATTTAAATCGGCTTTTAAACTTGGTTTATTTTCTTCAATAAGAGATAAAATAATTGCTTTTAAGTTGTTGTAATCTTTCGTAAACGAGAATTGTAATATCTCATCTTCAAGACCCGTTAAGGCTTTTAAACACGAGTTAATTTGGACAAATTCATTTGTGTTGTTTTGAAAAGAACCTCTTATTAAATTGAAAAAATTTATTAAAACTTTCAAAGCTAAAAATGGACTGTCCCATTTTTTTAAAATTTGATGAAAAACTTTACTTTCTTTAGCGCAAAGTTTATTTAGTTCTGAAAAACTTTTTTTAAAAAAAATTGATAAACTTAATTGTTTATATAAATCCTCTAGTGTATAATTCTGACCTAACTGAGCATCAAATATTTTTGAAATTAGAAATCTAATTTCTTTTATATGATTTTTAGAGTGGATGGTAATATTCAGATCAGTAAGTTTTTTTGGGATATAATTTAGTACTGGGTCTACAATTGACTCATCGCCTAAAACAACAACTGTTTTTTCTAGACTAGAGTGATCAATAGATCCCAAGATTTCTCCTACTATTTTAGCTTGTCCAAAAACTTTTGGTGTTTCTAAAATTGTAATCTTTTTTTTTCTCTGGTAGTCATTTTCATCAAATTTAAAAGGGTGTTTAATATACCTTTCCCAGTTATTTTTATATTTTCTAATAAAAAAGGATGAGCCGTGATTTTTGTTTTTCAAAAAATAATTATCAATATCCCAATAAATTTCACCCTTATTAAACGCAATTAACTCTTTGATGATTAACTCCTCTGTTTTACTAAGTGAGTTAAGCCCTATAAAAAAATGCTGCATATCCGCGTTAGCATCCTTATAGTGTTCTAAATTTTCTTTGGCTTCCCTGTAACATAAACCTTTGGTTCCCAGTTCTTTTTTTAATAACTCTGTCTTAAAAAGTTCATATAATTTTGGTAAAAATTTCCAAAAAGATAAATTGTCTTTAGTGCTTGAAGCTTCTTTCCCCCAATTACTTATTTTATTTATTTCATCAAGTTCTTTGAGTGTTTTTACAGTATCTGCTAAATTTTGATCTAACTCACTGATATCATTTAAAAATACCGTTGCCCAAGACATAAACTCTTCAAATGATTCTTGTTTGTTGTTTTTTTTAACACTTAAATAGCATTCATATAAAAATAAAATCTGTTTTGAATGTCTAGCTTCACTAAGTCCTGACATTTCAACAATAAAAAAGTCAATAGTACATATCAGTGGAACAAAAGATGGTGTTTTAATTTTTTTTAAAACTATTTGTTTGAAAAACTTTGCCGACCTTTTATTGGGAAGAATAAAACTCGTTGAACTAAGATTTTTATTTTTTAAGTTAATATCGTCTAATACTTTATTTAAAAAAAAATCCATTCCTGTAAAAATAAAAAAAGCGCCTAATATAATTAGGCGCTTTGAAATTTAGTTAAAAGTAAGCTTACTCTACAACCTTAAACTCAACTCTTCTGTTACTTTGTCTACCTTTTCTAGTGTTATTCGAACTAGAGGGTTTGTCTTCTCCAAAACCAACAGCAGAAAGTCTTTCTGAAGCAATTCCTTTGTCAACTAAGAAATCTAAAACAGAATTTGCTCTCTTTTCTGAAAGAGTTTGGTTAAAAGCTTTTGGTCCAGAAGTATCTGTATGGCCTTCAATAATAAAAGAAGTGCTTGGATACTTTTGCATTATTCCATAAACAATATCTAGAACTGTTGTAAATTCTTTTCCAAATGCAGATTTATTTAATTTAAAAGGAACCTTAGCACCAACTGCATTTAACTCATCCATAATTTCCTTAGTTGGTTGAGGACATCCATTATTTGAAACTAATCCGGCAACTTCAGGACAATTGTCGTCTTTATCTAAAACTGTGTCTCCATCTGTATCTGGCCATGGGCATCCATTGTTTTCTGTTGGGCCTGGCACATCTATACAAGTATCATTATTGTCTCCCACTCCATCACCGTCAGTGTCTGGACATCCATTCATTTCAATTGAACCGGGCTCATTGACGCAAGCATCTTCTGAATCCTGAGTTCCGTCTCCGTCAGTGTCAGGGCAACCATCGAACTCAGCTAAACCTGGTGTATCAGGACAAGTGTCTTTACTGTTCTCTACTCCATCTCCATCGTTATCGGGGCATCCATTGAAGGCTGGTAATCCAGGTTCCTGCGGGCAGTCATCATACTGATCATAAATTCCGTCTCTATCACTGTCTTTGCCCCCGAAATTAATTGCTATAGCAACAGTGTGTTGCAGGTGAGGCTGTATGTCTTGCATATCATTAAAATTATGCTTGTATGCAGTGTTTACCTTAAGAGATACTTTTTCAGAAATAGGAGCATGAATGCCTAATCCTCCGTTAAGGGTAAGTGATTTTTGATTGCCAAACCATGTGTATCCAGTTCCCGCTTCAAGATAAGGTTCAATATTACAAACCTTAAATCTATCACCAAGATTGTAGTCAACAAAAACATCTAAGCTTGCTAAAGATTTTGCATAAATTCTTTTTCTTTCATCTCCAAGCTTGGTAACAGTGTTCATTGAACCTCTAAATCCATAATTAAATTTTTCGTTACCATATCTTGATAAGCTAATGCTATTAATTGCTACTTGAGTATTCCAATTGTTAACATTAAAATATTCGCTAAACACATGTCCAGTAGCATTATCTTCGGTATCCGTTCCAACAGGGTGAAAATCAACAGCATTAGTTCCAAAACTAACTTGCCATTGGTTGTTTTTATCTTGAGCTAAAATTGAATTAACATAAAAAAGCACAGTAAAAACTAAAATTAATTTTCCAAATTTTTTCATTGTAATAGTTTTTTTATAAAATAACTTAAATGCAAACTTAATGAATTTAGTGAACATACCATTCCTGTTGTAGAGGTTTTCTGAAATTATAACTCAATTACCTCTATAAAGGGGTAAACATAAACCAAAAAGCTTTTTTCAACATTCATTCCCATCTCAATTAATGTGTTTTTATATTTACCCACTTGTAAGGCGTGTTCTTTTCTTTTTTCCCCTGTTTTATATTCAATAATTGTGCAGGTTTGCTCTTTGGAAATTAATACCCTGTCTGGAATTAGAATCTCTCCACTAGGCGTAATGATTTCTTTTTCACACATTACTCGGTATTTTTTTGTAAAATATTGGTTCAGGGTTTTGTTACTCAATATGCTTTTTGCCAGATCTATGATTTCATTTAAACTTTTTCTGTTTAATACTGTTGTGTTTTTAAAAGCTTCTTGCTCATTTTCTATTTGGTAAGAGTATTCTATTTTGGACATAAATTTGTGAAATAATATGCCGAAATTTATTTTTTGATCACTGTATTGGGTGATATAACTTGGCGTATATGTAACATGTTTTGACGCATTTGATATGTCGTATTCAGATTTAGGGCTGACTTTTTTGGTTAAATTTATTTTGGTTTTATCTCCAAACTGATATTGTAAAGCCTTTTCATTATCATTATTACTTTTTTCAAGGAAGGATTTTAATAAGCCGTTGTGAGAAGTATACGATGTTTTGATTGGATTATTGGCTATTACATAAAGTTCAGAGGAGGCTCTAGTCAAAGCAACATATAAAATATTTAAGTTGTCTAACTCCTCCTCTTTTCTAACTTTATTATAAAGTTCTAGTCCTGTGCTTGTTTCCTTTTGTATCAAATTATTAAATGGAATCAAAAAATCTGTTGTTTGACCATTATTTTTAAATGGCATCCAAACTTTTTTATTGTATGATTTATGGGATTCCGAATCTGCAAAGGGGTAAATAACAACAGGGAATTCCAATCCTTTAGATTTGTGGACTGTAAGTATCTGAATAGCGTCCATTGAACCGCTAGTCACGATATTTAATTTATCTTGATTATTTTCCCAATAATCTAAAAATTGAATTTCATTTTTATCGTTATTTGAAAAAAACTCAAATAATTCATCGTTTAAAAAATGTATATATACATTATCCTCCCAATTCATTTTTCGCTGTACATTGACTAGGGCAGAACAAACTGAGAGTTTTAAAAACTTCTTAAAAGAAATTCCAAATAGCGACTTAAAAAAACTTTCTATACTTTGGTTTAAGAGCTTATTAAAAAACTCAAAAGCGTCAACTGATTCATCATCAGGAATCATCTGTTTTAGCACTATCCCTCTTGATTTTAAATCATTTGGAGTGTGCCTTAATCTAATTAACTCTACCAACAATTTAACCTTTGGTGAAGAGCTGATTAAAAGTGCTTCTGCTGAAATTACTGGAACACTTCTGGAGGTCAAAAAATCTGCAATTATTTTTTGTTGATTTTTATTTCTAACTAAAATTGCTTGATCAAAATATCTAAAACCTCTCTTCTTGCAATCATTTATTACTTTTAATGTATTACTTAAATAGGATTCGTATAATTCTTTTTTATTTTTATTTTCTACAAAATTAATTGAGACATATCCGCCTTTTTTATTGTTTAAATCCTGCTTAACACTTGACTCGTACAATATTTGATTCTCTTCATAAATAAGTTTTTCAGAAATATGTTTAAAAAAATCATTATTAAAATTTATAATATTATCACTGCTTCTATAGTTTTTTTTTAATGTTTGGTTTTGTTGTTCAATTGTAAAAGGGTTTTGATTGTTGATTAAAGAGAAAAATATGTTTGGATCGGCGCCTCTCCATCTGTAAAGAGATTGTTTTAGGTCGCCTACTAATAAAAGTGAACCGCCGTTTATTTCGTTGTTGTAAGATTCAATTGAATGTGATACCAGCGGGATTAAGTTTGCCCATTGCAATAAAGAGGTGTCTTGAAATTCATCAATTAGATAGTGACTAAACCTGGTCCCTGTTTTTTCAAAAATATATGGAGAGGGTTGATTTTTTATTTCCTCTCGTATAATTTTATTAAAATCGCTTATTAAAAGTTCTCCATTTTTATCCATTATTTTTTTAGAAATTAAGCTTATCTGATTTAACAGAGAGAGAGGGACTAGTGAATTAATAAAAGCATTTAAAAGATGTCTGTCAATTAAGTTTTTTTCTATTTCTTCAAAATAAATAAATAGCTTATCTATTAATTGACTGGCAAATTCTTGATTGTCAAGGCGGCTCTTTTTGGTAATTAAAGTTTCGTTTTCAAAAAGTTTTCTTATTGATTCTGTGTTGATTTTTTTAAATTCTTTGTTTTTTAATTTTTCTAAAAAATTTGGAAAAGAGTTTCTAGAAAAGACAAATGGTATTGTTTTTGTTATCACCTTTTTTGATAGCCTGACTCCTTCTAAAATTAGTTTATCAATTTTATTTATTCTTTGAATGATTTCTTTTTTAATATGAACAAATTCTATCGTTGTTTTTTGTTTTAACTTATTAACTTTAAAGTAGTGGTTTTCATTAGAAAGTATGCTTGACAACTCTTTTAAGTCATATGAAACGTCCCACGACTTACCCTCTGAAATTTTTGAGTTTGCAAAGTCTATTAAGGAGTTGGTTATCGCTTTCTCTTTGCCAACACGGGTTAATAATTCTTTAATTGTATTTTCAATTAATTCATTGTTGTCAAGAACTAATTTAAAATCTTTAGCAAGATTTAGTTCTTTAGCAAATGACTTAATAATTCCGTGATTGAAACTGTCCAGTGTAGAGACATTAAAAAAAGAATAATTATGTAATATTAAGTCTAACCTGTTTTTGGCTCTCGAACAAATCTCTCTATAAGAAATGTCCAATTGATTCTTTACATCTTTTAATATTTCAGAAGGTTTTTCATAGTTCTTGTGCTTTGAAAATTCATTTAAAGAGCTCAGAATTCGATTTTTCATTTCTTCTGAAGCTTTGTTTGTAAATGTTAGGGCTAATATTCTTTTGTAACTTTCTTTTTCAAAACTCCCCAATAATTTGACCAAATATCGTGAAGTTAAGGTGAAGGTTTTGCCCGACCCAGCCGAAGCGTTAAAAATTTCATAGCTAGATTTCAAAAAAATATATCTCTTTATATAAAAATACATGATTATTCCTTAATTTTATAATTGATTTTAATCGTATAAAACAAATTATAATGAGCTTTAAATTACCCCAACTTCCCTACTCACACGACTCACTTGAGCCACACATTGATAGTCGCACTATGGAAATTCATCACGGCAAACATCACGCTGGCTATACTAATAATTTAAATAATGCTATTGCTGATACTGACTTAGATGGCCTGTCAATTGAAAAAATTCTTTCTGAATTAGATATGGGTAATCTGGCTGTTAGAAATAATGGCGGAGGGTTTTTTAATCATAGTTTGTTTTGGGAGGTTATGTCACCTGATGGTGGAGGGTTACCCTCTGGAGATTTATTGACAGCGATAAACGATTCCTATGGAAGTTTTGAGGATTTTAAAATTGCTTTTTCAAAAGCTGCTGCTACTAGATTTGGATCGGGGTGGGCTTGGCTCTGTGTTCATCCTGGAGGGAAATTAGAAATCTGCTCTACTGCCAACCAAGACAACCCACTTATGAGAGGAATTGGCTGCGGCGGCCACCCTATATTGGGATTAGATGTTTGGGAGCATGCCTATTATTTGAATTATCAAAACAGAAGGCCTGACTATATTTCAGGGTTTTTTAATGTAATTAATTGGGATGTCGTCTCTAAAAAGTATACAGAAAAAAGTTAATCTTTAATACGCACGCTCCTTTACTCCTTCGTAAAAATTTACGAAAGCCTGATTAACAACTTTATTGCCCCCAGGCGTGGGATAGTTTCCTGTAAAATACCAATCTCCAAGATTTTTAGGACATGCTTTGTGTAAATTTTCAACAGTCTGAAAAATAACATTTATTTCAGCGTTAATCCCATCTTCTTTTAGTATTTCGGAAATTTTTTGAGAAATTTGATCGTTTGAGAAATCCTTGTAAACTGTTTTAACCTTATTTTGCATTTCTTTTACTGGTCGTTTTAATTCTTCTAAACATTCGTTATAGGTCAGTTTTAAAGAATCCTTATTGCTTTCTTTAATTAGTTGTAAAACTGCTCGAAAAGCAATAAAGTCTTCCATTCTAGCCATGTCAATTCCATAGCAATCCGGATATCTAATTTGAGGAGCGCTTGAAACTACAATTATTTTTTTGGGTTTAAGTCTGTCTAAAATTTTCAATATACTTTTTTGCAGAGTAGTACCTCTAACAATGCTATCGTCAATAATAACCAAATTATCTGTGTTTTTTATGGATCCGTAAGTAATATCATATACGTGTTCCACAAGCTCGTCTCTATTGTTGTCGTCAGCAATAAACGTTCTAAGTTTTGCATCTTTTATAGCAACTTTTTCTATTCTTGGCTTATTAGACAAAAGTTCATCAAGCCTCTTTGTGTTTATTGAATCTTTTTTGTCAACTATTTCTCTTATTGCTTGATTGTGCATATAATCTTGAACCTCTTGTACCAAACCATAAAAGGAAGTTTCAGCTGTGTTTGGAATGTATGAAAAAACAGTATTGACTAAATCTCCTTTAAGTCTTTTCAATATTTTTGGGAATAGTAATTTTCCCAACATTTTTCTTTCAGAATATATTTCTGCATCACTTCCTCTGGAAAAATATATCCTTTCAAACGAACATGACTTTTTTAAGGTTGGAGTTAAAACGTTTTCTATTGAAAAATCTCCTGATTTTTTAATAATAATACTTTTACCTGGGTCAAGCTCATTTACTTTATCAAAGGCTACGTTAAAAACAGTTTGAATCACTGGTCTCTCAGATGCTACAACAACTACTTCGTCATTGTTAAAATAATATGCAGGTCTAATGCCAGCGGGATCTCTTAAAAAAAAGGCGTCACCATGACCAATTAATCCGCCCATAGCAAAGCCACCGTCCCAATCTTTTGAAGCTTTTTTTAGTATTTTTGAAATATTAAGTCTTTTTTCTATAAGTGCTGATGCTTCGATTTTACTAACCCCTTCTTTCTTTAATTTCTTATAAATTTTTGATACCGCATCGTCTAAAAAATGGCCAATTTTTTCCATGACTGTTATGCCATCAGCCTTGTTTTTTGGATGCTGACCTAGCTTTACTAGATTGTCAAAAAGCTCTTGATTATTGGTCATATTGAAATTGCCTGCTACGATCAAATTTCTATGTTTCCAATTATTTTGTCTTAAGAAAGGATGGACGCTTTCAATATTGTTTTTTCCAAAAGTACCGTATCTAACATGGCCTAACATAAGCTGGCCTAAAAAAGGAGAATTAGGCTTAACTCCTTCATTAGTGTGTTTTTGAATTTCACTATGAATTTCTTGAAAAATTTCTTGAATCGGCTGTTTTGATGCGGATCTTTGTCTGTAAATATATTTTTCACCAGGCTTAGCATTAATATTTACACTTGCAAAACCAGCGCCATCTTGGCCTCTGTTGTGTTGCTTTTCCATCATCAAATACATTTTATTAACGCCATAATTAATGGTGCCGTATTTTTTTTGATAAAACTCAAGAGGTTTAAGAAGTCTTATAAGAGCTATTCCGCATTCATGTTTAATTTGGTCACTCATATAAAAGTTACTTAAAAAGTAAATTTAGTGTTTTATTTAATTTGCTTTGGATAAACATTGCTTTTTTTAGGCGTTATAATTTGTGAAAGATTTAAACTTCTTTAATCTGCTTACAATTTGTTCCTTTTTTACCGTTTCCATTGAAAGAGTCCCAAAACTTTCAACACAAAATGAGGCCATAATTGTTCCATAAACTATCCCGTTTTTTAGATTTTCAAAACTTAACTCGCTTTTTTCAGAAAGATAGCCTCCAAGTCCTCCTGCAAATGAATCTCCTGCTCCTGTTGGATCAACAACATTATTTACAGGATATGCGGGTGAAACAAAAAATTGGTCTTCTCCAAATAACATGGCTCCATGTTCTCCTTTTTTGATAACGACATATTTTGGGCCTAGTTTTAAAATCTCCTCTGCAGCGGAAAAAAGAGTTTCTTTTCCTGAAAGCTGCATGGCCTCTTCATCGTTAATAACAATAACATTTACTCTCTTTATTATTTTAGTTAAATCCTCTAAAGCAGTGTCCATCCAAAAATTCATGGTATCAAGAATTATTGTGGTGGGTTTTTTAGAAAGCTGGTTCAATACAGCCCCTTGAACAATTGGGTGTAAATTACCTAAAATTAAAACATCTGGAAATTTAAACTCTTCCGGAACTTTAGGGTTGAAATCTGCTAAAACATTTAGCTCTGTGGCAAGGGTATCTCGCTTATTCCAATCTTTGTGGTATTTGCCTTTCCAGTAAAAAGTTTTTCCATTTTTTATTATATCAATAGCACTAACATCAACCCCTTTAGATTCTAATAATGCTAAATATTTTTTTTCGAAATCGCCGCCAACAACAGAAATAATTGAGGCGTTTGATTTAAAATGAGAACATGATAGGGCTATATATGTCCCTGCGCCTCCTAAAACTTTTCCAGAATTTCCTTTTACAGTTTCTATTTCATCATATGCAACAGTTCCTACAATTAATGTTTTTTTCATAATAAGTTTTTTTGTTCTTGTTCGTATGCGGCATCAATAGTTGGGTTATTTGTTTTTGATGCCGCTACAGCTAATTTATCGCACTTTTCGTTTTGAGGATGATTATTATGTCCTTTAATCCAAATAAATTTTATGGAGTGTTTTTCGTAAACTTTTAAAAATTTAATCCACAAATCTATGTTTTTTTTCTTTTTAAAATTATTTTTTTGCCAACCAAAAACCCATTTTTTTTCAACTGAATCGGAAACGTATTTAGAATCTGTATAAATTGTAACTTTGGCGTTTTCTTTTTTGATTTTATTAAGCGCCTCAACTACCGCCATCAATTCCATTCTATTGTTGGTTGTTTTTCTAAAACCCTGGGAAAATTCTTTTAAGTAGCCTGATTCTATATGCTCCATAATTATTCCATATCCCCCTGGCCCGGGATTTCCTCTTGATGAACCGTCAGTATATATATTTATTGTCTCTTTACTCAATTTTTAAAAGTTTATGTATTGTCAATGGAAAAAATTTATGTTCTAGTTTTAAAATTCTTAATGACAATTCTTCGGCAGTCTCATCGGTTTTGATATTTATTGCTTTTTGAAAAATCACCTCTCCCTCGTCATAATTTTTATTAACATAATGGATTGTTATACCAGATTGTATTTCATTTTGTTCAATTACTTTTTTATGAATGTTTATCCCGTACATCCCTTTTCCCCCAAACTTTGGCAGAAGAGCGGGGTGGATGTTAATTATTTTATTAGTGTAAACTTCTGTTAAATACCCTGGTATTTTCCACAAAAATCCAGCTAAAACAATTAAATCAGGTTTAATTTTTGATATTACAGTTAAGGTTTCATGTGAATCGTAGAAGGTTTCCCGATTTACAATTAACGTGTTTATTTTAAATGCTTTTGCCTTTTGAACGACTTTGGCTTTGAGGTTATTGCACACTAACAGCTCAATTGAAACTTGTATTTCTTTTGCAAAATATTTGACAATTGCCTCAACATTTGTGCCTGATCCAGAGGCAAATAAAATAATTTTTTTCAAATCTGATTTTAATCAATATTATTTACAGCAAAATAACGGAATTTAAGCTCTTTATTCAACTCGCATCATTATTCTTTTTAAGCATTTATTTAAAAAAAGAGTTGATATAATGTAAAGTTTTTTATTTTTGTCTGAACTTTAAACCAAAGAATTATGTCAGATATTTCATCTCGTGTAAATGCAATCATTGTTGACAAACTAGGAGTTGACGAAAACGAAGTGGTGGCTTCTGCCAGTTTCACCAACGACCTTGGGGCAGATTCATTAGATACTGTTGAACTTATTATGGAATTCGAAAGAGAATTCGATATTCAAATTCCCGATGACCAAGCTGAAAAAATAGCTACTGTTGGACAAGCGATCCAATACATTGAAAGCTCAAAATAATATCCATGAAGTTAAGGCGTGTTGTTGTTACCGGTTTAGGGGCATTGACGCCTATTGGTAACACTGTTTCTGATTATTGGGATGGTCTAATTAGCGGTAAAAGTGGAGCTGCTGATATTACTTATTTTGATGCATCTCTGTTCAAAACACAATTTGCATGTGAGCTTAAAAATTTTAATCCTGAAAACTTTATGGATAGAAAGCTTTCAAGAAAAATGGACAGGTTTGCTCAATATGCTATTGTTTCCTCTGATGAGGCAATAAAAGACTCTCGATTAAATACAGAAAAAATTGATAAAGACAGAATTGGCGTTATTTGGGGGGCTGGAATAGGTGGTCTTGAAACCTTTCAAAACGAAGTATTAGGTTTCGCATCAGGAAACGGAACCCCCAGGTTTAATCCCTTTATGATTCCTAAGATGATTCCTGATATAGCGCCAGGGATTATTTCAATTAGAAATGGATTCAGAGGGCCGAACTTTGCCACTGTTTCTGCTTGCGCTTCTTCATCAAATGCTATTATTGATGGTCTTAATTATATCCGTCTTGGATATGCTGACGTTATCGTTTCTGGCGGTTCCGAAGCTGGTGTGTCGATTTCAGGAATTGGCGGCTTCAATGCTCTTCATGCGTTATCCACTAGAAATGACGATCCAAAAACTGCTTCGCGTCCTTTTGACAAAGAACGAGACGGCTTTGTTCTGGGAGAAGGTGGAGGTTGTCTTATTTTAGAAGATTATGAGCATGCTATAAAAAGAGGGGCAAAAATATATGCAGAGCTGATTGGCGGTGGATTGTCTTCAGACGCACATCACATGACCGCCCCCCATCCAGAGGGGGTTGGGGCAATTAAAGTAATGCAGAACTGTATTAAAGATGCTAAAATTGATTTTTCTGAAGTTGACACTGTAAATATGCATGGGACATCTACTCCTCTGGGTGATGTCGCAGAAGCCAAAGCTTTAAAAGATGTTTTTGGAGATCATCTCTATAAAATGAATATTAATTCCACAAAATCAATGACCGGGCATCTTCTCGGCGCAGCAGGTGCGGTTGAGGCCATATCTTCGATTCTGTCTATCAATAATGGCATTGTGCCTCCAACAATTAACCACCAAAACGTTGATGAAAATATAGATTCTAAAATTAACTTTACATTTAACCAGTCACAAAAGAGAAATATTAATTTTGCTATGAGTAATACTTTTGGGTTTGGAGGCCATAATGCATGTGTTCTTTTTAAAAAGTTAAACAAATAATTTGCTTTAACCTTCTTGTTTTAGCTAATCTGTAATAAATATGCCTAAATATGTTTTAACACATAGCGAAATGGAGGAAAAAAGCAATATAATTGCCATACATAGCTCTTCAGAGCCTTTCGATTTGGCATATAATATTAATTCCAAATTAGGGCTCAAATTATTCAGAAGTAATTTAGATATAAGTTTTGAAAAAGGTGTTGAGAAATATATGGTTTACAAAAATGCTTTCAGTGAAAAAGGCGTGAATTATTGGCTTTATTCTAATTCTTTTATTGAACCAAGTGTTAACCAAAACTCCGGTCTACTTTTCAATGAAGACTCTTTTGAACGTTTTTTAATCCCTGAACTCTCAAGGGCAGACTTTCTTATAAAACGTGTTGGAGAAGATGATTCGTTACATTCATTTATAAAGTCTCTATCTTTACTTCCCCAAATATCATCTTGTTATTTGGTGTCTAATAGAAAAATAAAATCTAAACGTAATTTAATCTTTGATTAATGAAATTGAATAAAACAAAAATTGTAGCAACACTGGGGCCCGCATCCAGGTCTGAAACGATGTTAAGAAGGCTTTTAAAAGCGGGAGTTGATGTCTTTCGTATTAATTTCTCTCACGCTACGCATCTAGAAACTGCTGAGACAATTAAGCATATTAGAAAACTGAGTGGTGATTTAAAAATTCATGCCTCCATTTTGGGAGATCTTCAAGGGCCTAAAATTCGCCTTGGTGAGGTTAAAGAAAATATCATTGTTAAAAAAGGAAATGTTATTGAAATACATTCTGAAAGTAAATTTAAAGGAGACGAAAAAAGTGTATTTATTAACTACGCCAATTTTCCAAAAGATGTAAAGGCTAATGAGAAAATTTTAATTAACGATGGTAAACTTATTTTTAAAGTTTTAGAGACTAACAATAAAAATTTGGTCAAAGCTAAAGTTTTACAAGGTGGGCCATTAGAGTCCAGAAAAGGTGTAAACCTTCCCAATACAAACATTTCTCTGCCTGCCCTAACGATAAAAGACAAAGAAGATGCTTTGTTTGCAATAAAACAGCAAGTAGATTGGATTGCTTTATCGTTTGTACGATCAAAAAAAGACATCTCCGAATTAGAAAACCTTATCGCTGAAAACTCCAGCTATAAAATTCCAATAATTGCTAAAATAGAAAAGCCTGAGGCAATTGAAAACATGGATAGTATCATAAAAAAAGCTGATGGAATAATGGTTGCTAGAGGTGACCTGGGTTTAGAAATTCCCTCTGAAGAAGTGCCTCTAAATCAAAAACTCTTGGTTAGCAAAGCCAAAAAGGCTAGAAAACCTATTATAATTGCAACTCAAATGATGGAGTCTATGATTGATAGTCTAACCCCCTCAAGAGCAGAAGTAAACGATGTGGCCAATTCAGTTATGGACGGAGCCGATGCGGTTATGCTTTCTGGTGAAACCTCAGTGGGTAAGTTTCCTGTTGAAGTTGTAAATACAATGGAAAAAATCATTCGCAGAGTTGAAGACTCTCCACTTATTAAAAGTCCTTTTATTGTACCCGGTAAAAAAGCCAAAAGGATTATAACTAAATCTGTTTGTTTCCATGCTGCTAGTATCGCTAACGAACTAAATGCCTCAGCAATCTGCACCCTAACCAATAGCGGATATACCGGCTGGCAAATATCGTCCCTTAGGCCAAGTTCCATTATTCTTGTTTTTACCTCTAACAAAAGAATTCTTTCCCAACTAAACCTTTTGTGGGGGGTTAAATGTTTGTATTACAACCACTTCGTTAGTACTGACGCTACCATTGAAGAAGTAAATCAAATGGCTTTAGATGGCGGGTTCATTAAAAAGAATGATCTTGTTATTAATCTTTCTGCTATGCCAATCGTTGAAAAAGGAGAAGTGAACACATTAAGAATTTCCAAAATTTAAACAAGTTCTTTTTTGTTTATTTTTGACAAATGGAAACTAATAGACAAAAAAAAATTAGTGGGGTTCTTCAAAATGATCTTACTTTAATTTTACAAAAGCTAATTAAAAGTTCTGGCAAAAGTTCTATAATTTGTTCTGTGACTAAAGTTAGGATTTCACCTGACTTGTCTTTAGCTAAGATTTACGTCAGTATTTTCCCTGTTACTCAGGTCAAATCAATTTTTGAGTTAATAATGCAAAGCCAAAATCTTATCAGAAAGTCTTTGGGCTCGTTGATTAAAAATCAGGTTAGGCGAATTCCAGACCTTGCGTTTTACATAGACGACTCGCTTGAGCAAATTAGTGAAATTGAAAAAGCGCTAAAAGGGAATTCTAATCCCATCAAAGATACTAGCCTTCTTTCAAAAAGAAAATCTATATAAGTTGAGCTTTTCTAGTTTTATAGCAAAAAGGTATTACCAATCAAAAAGCAAGTGGAATATTGTCAATATAATTAGCCGTTCAGCTTCATTTGTTTTAGCTATTGCCGTTTGTTCTTTTTTTGTAGTGCTTTCTGTTTTTTCTGGATTAAAAAATTTTGGAGATAGTTACTCAAGAGCATTTGATCCTGAAATTAAAATTTCGCCAAAAAATTCGAAACATTTTAAAACAGCTGAACTAAATTTTAAAAAAATAGAAAAAGTAGAAGGCGTGGCCTTTTTATCTAAACAAATTGAAGAAAAGGTGCTTGTTCAAAATGAAGAAAATAACAGTTTCGCTTATTTGATTGGTGTTGATGAAAATTATAGTTCAGTTGTAGAGATAGATAGTGTTATCTCCTTAGGAAAATGGATTGATCCATCTTCCGCAAATCTGGAGGCTTTAGTAAGTTATGCACTAGCCGATAATCTTAACTTAGGTCTGTTTAATTACGGTGGTGGCATGAGCGTTTCTGTGCCTTCTAAAAACAAAACAAACAGTTTTTTTAAAAAAAATTTCTCTTCATCTTTTTATATGATTTCTGGCATTTTTAATTCCAGTGACCCTGTTGATCAAAAAACAATTTTCACCTCTGTTTCTTCTGCGCAAAAACTTCTAGGGCTTGGCAAAGAAAGTGTCTCGTCTATTATAGTAAAAACAACCTCGAATTCAAACTTATCCTATGTTTCTTCTAAAATAAAAGATATTGTTGGTGATAAGGCTTCTGTAAAAACAAGAAAAGAGCTTAACGAAACATACTATAAAATGCTAAATTCTGAGGAGCTAATCTTAAATTTTGTTCTTGGGCTAATTTTAATAGTAGCCATGTTTAATACTATTGGAGCTGTAATTATTTTGGTCATCGAAAAAAAGAAAAATATTAAAACGCTTCATAAGTTAGGCGCATATCCAGCCGACATTCGACAAGTTTTTTTCAAACATGGCCTATTACTTTCTTATTCGGGAGGAAGCATAGGGCTCTTAATCGGATGTTTGATAGTCTTTCTACAGGAAAAATTTAGCCTTATATACCTTGCTGGCACCTCTATTCCGTACCCTGTAGTCTTTGATTATAAAAACTTTTTAATTGTTAGTTTTTGGGTATTAGTTGTGGGATATTTTGGTTCTTTTATTTCTTCTAAATCTGTAAATAAAATCAAGCTATAACCTCATGGTGTGTTTTTATTTCTTCAAGCTCGTCAAAAACGGTCATTACTTCTTGTGTTGTTTCGCCAGTTACTAAACGAGTTCGAAATGGTTTAAAATTAGCTATTCCTCTAAAATAATTTGAATAATGTCTCCGTGTTTCTAAAAGTCCCAACCGTTCCCCTTTCCATTTGATGGCCATTTCTAGGTGTCTTTTGGCTGTGATAATTCTCTCTTCTAAAGATGGCTGGCAAATAGTTTTTTTAGTTTCTAGATATTCTTTGACTTGCTTAAAAAACCAAGGGTTTCCTATGCTTGCTCTTCCAATCATGGCTCCGTCCAGCCCATAATCATCACGCATAATTCTTGCTTTTTCAGGTGAGTTAACATCTCCATTTCCAAAAACAGGAATAGTCATTCTTTGATTATTTTTAACCTCTGCTATCATTGTCCAGTCTGCCTCTCCTTTATACATCTGAGCTCTTGTCCTGCCGTGAATCGCTATTGCCTTAGCTCCCACATCTTGAAGTCTTTCTGCAACTTCAACAATTTTAATAGTGCTTTCGTCCCAGCCCAATCTTGTTTTTACCGTCACCGGAAGTGACGTTCGTTTTACCATTTCAGACGTTAATTTGACCATTAAATCAATATCTTTTAAAATGCCTGCTCCCGCTCCTTTTGAAACTACTTTTTTTACAGGACAGCCAAAATTAATATCAATAATGTCTGGGTTGCTTTTTTCAACTATATCAACAGACTGCAACATAGAGTCAAGGTTGGCTCCAAAAATTTGAATTCCTACAGGTCTTTCCTTTTCATAAATATCTAATTTCATCACACTTTTTTGTGCGCTTCTAATCAAGCCTTCGCTTGAAATAAACTCTGTATACACAACATCAGCACCTTGTTCCTTGCACAAGGCTCTAAATGGAGGGTCGCTAACATCTTCCATGGGTGCCAACAAAAGAGGAAAGCTCCCAAGTTTAATATCTCCTATTTTAACCAAAACGAAATTTTATAATAATGCAAAAGTAAAATATTAATTCTTATGGCTCTAATATTTTAATTGACCTATATTTGTTTCTTTATTTTTGTTGATGAGCTCCATAAGAAACTTCTGTATTATTGCCCACATTGACCATGGCAAAAGCACTCTTGCTGACCGCCTTCTGGATTTTACAGGAGCTGTCAGTTCTAGAGAAAAACAAGACCAGCTATTGGACAATATGGATCTTGAAAGAGAAAGAGGAATTACAATAAAGTCTCATGCTATTCAAATGAATTATTCAAGAAATGGACAAGACTATGTTTTAAACTTAATTGACACTCCGGGTCATGTAGACTTTTCGTATGAAGTTTCTCGATCAATTGCCGCTTGCGAAGGTGCTTTGCTAGTTGTAGATGCTGCGCAAAGCATTCAGGCCCAAACAATTTCCAATCTTTATCTTGCTTTAGAAAATGATTTGGAAATAATCCCTGTTTTAAACAAGGTAGACCTTCCTTCTGCTAATCCGGAGGAGGTTAGCGATGATATCATTGATTTACTGGGGTGTAAGAAGGAAGAAATAATCAGTGCTTCTGCCAAAACAGGATTGGGAATTGAACAAATTCTAGACGCTATCATCTCTGAAATTCCTGAACCAAGAACTGACTACGAAGCGCCTTTAAAAGCTTTAATTTTTGATTCGGTATACAATCCTTTTAGGGGGGTTGAAACATACTTTAGAGTTTTTTCAGGGCAAATTAAAAAAGGTCAAGCTATCAAATTCATGGCTACTCAAAACAAATATAATGCAGATGAGGTTGGCACTCTAAACCTTACTCAAACCCCAAAAAAATGTATAAAAGCTGGGGATGTGGGATATCTTATAACGGGTATTAAAAACGCTAAAGAAGTGAAGGTGGGTGATACAATAATAGAGGCTGATTCAGAAGACACAACGGGTGTTTCTGGATTTGAAGATGTCAAGCCCATGGTTTTTGCGGGAATATATCCTGTTGATACTGAAGAATATGAAGACCTTAGGTCTTCAATGGAAAAATTACAGTTAAACGACGCTTCTCTGGTCTTTGTTCCTGAAAGTTCTTCGGCCCTTGGTTTTGGATTTAGATGTGGGTTTTTAGGGATGCTTCATTTGGAGATTATTCAAGAAAGATTAGAAAGAGAATTTAACATGTCTGTAATCACTACGGTTCCTAATGTGTCGTACCAAGCCTACAAAAGAAAAAATCTAAATGAAGGAATTCTCGTTAATAATCCTTCAGACCTCCCAGACCCAAGTGGTCTAGATCGGGTGGAAGAGCCCTTTATTAAAGCTACTATTATTACAAAGTCTGATTATGTTGGAAACGTAATGAGTTTGTGTATTGAGAAGAGGGGGCAGATTCAAAATCAAACTTATTTAACCACCCAAAGAGTAGAGCTAGTTTTTGACATGCCTTTGGCAGAAATAGTTTTTGATTTTTATGACCGCCTTAAAACCGTTTCAAAAGGCTATGCTTCTTTTGACTACTCTCCAATTGGTATGCGCTCTTCAAAGCTTGTTAAAGTTGATCTGCTTTTAAACGGAAGCTCTGTTGATGCGCTTTCTGCTCTAATTCATTTCGATAACGCCTACACTATTGGAAAAAAAATGTGTGAAAAACTAAGAAAATTAATTCCTAGGCAGCAGTTTGACATTCCGATTCAGGCGGCAATTGGCGCAAAAATCATTTCTAGAGAAACGATAAAAGCCCTGAGAAAAGATGTAACAGCTAAATGTTACGGGGGAGATATTACTCGTAAAAGAAAACTTCTTGAAAAACAAAAAAAAGGAAAAAAGAAAATGAGGCAAATTGGAAGTGTTGAAATTCCTCAAGAAGCCTTTATGGCTGTTTTAAAGCTAAACGATTAAATCCTCAAACAAAAAATCCACACAAGATTACAGAAATTTATTGCGTTCTATTGACTTAATATATGTTTTTGTTCAAAAAGCATTATTTTTATTTTAATATTTAACAATGAAAAAACTAGAACGAAGCCTTTCTTTGCCTTATGTAATTGCTATTAGCATTGGAGGAATGCTAGGAAGCGGCATTTTTGTTCTTCCTGGATTAGCTTCAAACATTACCGGTTCTTCTGTTTGGTTAGCATATTTATTAGGCGCCCTCTGTGTTTTGCCTGCGGCCCTTTCTAAATCTGAGCTTGCTACTGCAATGCCCTCGTCTGGAGGAACTTACGTCTACATTGAACGAGCTTTTGGCCCTTTGTTTGGAACTATTTCGGGAATTGGACTTTGGCTTTCTTTGCTGTTGAAAAGCTCTTTTGCGCTAATCGGATTAAGTGCCTATTTATCTGTTTTGGTTAGTATTGACGACAATCTGGTTCGATTTGTTGCCCTGGCTTTTTTGCTGTTTATTTTGCTTTTAAATATTTTTGGGGTTAAAAAAGTTGGTAAAGTCCAGTTGGTTATTGTAACTATTAGCCTAATCTGTCTTGCCTTAGTTTTTGTTCTTGGTTTTCAAAATATAAATCCGGATTTTTTAGTCCCTTTTATGAGTGATGGAAATGCAGGTTTAATTTCTGCTATTGCTTTTGTTTATATTTCTTATTCGGGCGTTATAAAGGTCGCTGCAATTGCTGGTGAAATTAAAAACCCCAATAAAAACTTGCCTCTAGCAATGATACTTTCACTGCTTTTTATTACTGCAATATATGTCTTAACGGCTTTTGTTTTAGTGGGCAATATTCCTTCTGATTCTTTAACTGCTGATTTAAAACCCATTCATACTATCTCTGAGCTGCTTGGTGGCAAATATTTTGGATATGTAGCTGCTGGCATTGGTGTTTTAACGCTTATGTCCGGAGCTAACTCTGGCGTGCTCGCATCTTCTAGGTTCCCTTTTGCAATGGCTAGGGATCTTTTAATGCCTAATCTTTTTTCTAAAATTCACTCGAAATATTTAACTCCAGTCGTGGCTATACTTTTCACTGGGCTTTTAATGGGCGTTGTAATACTGTTTTTTGATGTGGTTAAAATTGCAAAGCTCGCTAGTGCTTTTATGGTAATGATGTTTATAGCGGTAAATTTTTGTGTTATTATTTTACGAGAAACCTCCGCCCAGTGGTACAAGCCGACATATATGTCTCCGCTGTATCCTTTTTTACAAACTTTTGGAATATTAGCTGGTTTTGTTTTGTTGTTTTTGCTTGGTTTTATGCCTTTACTGTCGATTGTTTTTATTTTTGTTTTAGGTTTTATTGTCTATATTTTTATTGGGAAAAATGCCACAAGAACAGGTGTCTTAACTAACTACGGTCATGTTCCTGCGTTATTTTTGTTTTATAAAAAAGACCCCTCAATAGTGGATGGTTCGAGTGAAAACACCTCGTCTAATCTTGATGGAAAACTTGCTTCTGATGCTGGGACAATTGTCCCTTTACTAGGAAACGAAAACTCTGCTGAAATGTTAGTTGAAATGGCCTCTGCAATTAACACTCGCAGTTCGGTTCAAGCTGTAAATATTACTGAGGTGCCTAATCAAACTTTTTTAGATGCGCTTAACAAAGATACTCCTAGAATTATTTCCATCGAAAGAAGGTTAAAAAGACTGTCTAATGCTCAAAAACTTAAAATAGATTTTGAGTCTGTGGTAACACATGAGCTGTCTAATACTATTGCCGAACTAAGCGGACAAACAAACTGTGACTGGCTCGTTATGGGTTGGAATGGAAGGGCTCACAGTGGTATTCTAGTAAGAAACCCTGTTGGTTGGCTTTTAACAAACGTCTCTTCAAACTTTGCTCTTTTTAAAGACAATGGAATAAAAAATATTGGTAAGGTGCTAATTGCTCTTAGGCCTGGAAGAAAAGATAAAAACTTTTTGTCTGTAGCAGAAAAAATCTGTTCTTTTTACGGAGCCTCTCTTACTCTTCTTCATATTGTAGCCCCTTCTTTTTCAAAAAAAGCTATAATAAAAATGAAGGAAAAATCATCGTCTCACCTTTCTAGTTTAAAGGTCTCAACCAAGCTGTTGGTTGAGGAAAGTGAAGACCCTATCGAGTCCATTTCTTCTCTTTCATCTGAATATGATTTGTTAATTTTAGGGGCCCCCGAAAAAGACAATTGGATTAGTGTGCTTTTAGGAACGGGGCGTGACAAATTTACCGAAAGCTCTGCTTGTTCTGTGCTAAGGTTAACAATGAAAAAATAATTAATTGTAACAATGACAATTTACCCAATTGAAGCTGGAAATTTTAAACTTGACGGAGGGGCTATGTTTGGAGTTGTTCCTAAGTCTTTATGGCAAAGAACCAACCCTTCTGATTCTGACAATTTAATTGAAATGTCATCTAGATGTCTTTTAATTGAAAACGGAAATCGGCTTACTCTAATTGATACTGGCATGGGAGACAAGCAATCTGAAAAATTTTTTAGTTATTACAAAAGATGGGGAGACTATAGTCTTGTTAAATCCTTAAAACATGCCGGCTTTTCAGTTGATGACATTACAGATGTTCTACTAACTCATCTGCATTTTGACCATTGCGGAGGAGCTTCTTTCATTAATACCCATTCGGGGAAAGCCGAGGTTCTTTTTAAAAATGCTAAGTATTGGTCCAATCAAAAGCATTGGGACTGGGCAACAGCACCAAATCCAAGAGAAAAAGCTTCTTTTTTACGAGAAAATCTCAATCCAATAAAAGAATCTGGTCAATTAAACTTTATTGCTGAAAAAAATGAAGGTTTTAATTTTTATGAAGAGCTTGGTTTCGAAATTATGTTTGTTGACGGTCACACAGAAAAACAGATGATTCCAAAAATAGGCTATAAAAATCAAGAGCTTGTGTATGCTGCAGACCTTGTTCCTACAGTGGGCCACATTCCTGTTCCTTACTTGATGGGTTATGACGTAAGGCCGCTATTGACCATGAAAGAAAAAAAATTATTTTTAGAAGCGGCAGTAAAAAACAATTGGCTATTGTTTCTGGAGCACGACCCGCACAACGAAATTGTTTCACTTAAAAACACCGAAAAGGGAGTAAGGCTAAACGCCTCTATCCCTTTTAAAGAACTATAACTATGCTTAGATTATTTTTATTACTTGCTTTTGTTCAGCTGTCCTTTTCCCAAAATTATTGGCAACAACATGTCGAATATTTTATGGATATCAACATGGATGTCTCTGACTTTACTTTTTCTGGAAAGCAAAAAATTGTTTATACAAACAATTCTCCCGACACCATAAACAAAGTATACTACCATTTGTTTTTTAATGCTTTCAGGCCCGGAAGCCAAATGGATGTTCGCTCAAGAACAATTAAAGATCCCGACAGTAGGGTAGGAAACAGGATTTTTGAGCTTAACCCAAATGATTATGGTTCGCTAGATGTTGTTTCTTTAGAGCAAAACGGAAAAGAAGTTGTGTTTGAACAAAAAGAAACTATTTTGCTGGCGAGGCTAGAAAAACCACTTTTACCAGGTAAAAAAACAGAACTTTCTATGGTTTTTAAGGGCCAAGTTCCTCTTCAAATAAGACGGTCTGGTAAAATGAACAAAGAAGGGGTCCACCTCACGATGACCCAATGGTTCCCAAAGCTTTCTGAATATGATTTTGAAGGGTGGCATCCAAACCCATATATAGCCAGAGAATTTCATGGTGTTTGGGGTGATTATACTGTTAATATAACTATTGACAAAAATTATGTCATTGGAGGGACCGGTTATTTAAAAAATGCCAATGAAATAGGTCATGGTTACTCTAACAAAATGAAAGAAAAAAAAGAAGAAACATTAACTTGGGAGTTTTATGCGCCTAATGTTCATGATTTTGCCTGGGCCGCTGACCCTGATTACATACACGATGTTCAACAGTCCGGTTCTGGAGTTGATCTTCACTTTTTTTACAAACCTGATGCGGGAGAAGAAAATTGGAAAAAACTTCAAGAGGATACTTTAGGTTTATTAGAATATTTTGAAGAAAATATTGGGCCCTACCCTTGGAAACAATACTCTGTTATTCAAGGTGGTGACGGGGGAATGGAATATGCCATGTGCACTATGATAACAGGAAAAAGGTCTTATCCAAGCTTGTTTGGGGTGACCGCTCATGAGCTTGCTCATTCGTGGTTTCAGCATATTCTTGCAAACAACGAGGCTAAACATCCGTGGATGGATGAAGGGTTTACTGAATATATTACCTCTTTGGCAGAAAAAAGTGTTTCGGGAAAACCCTCTTTATTTCCGCATAAAAGTAGTTACGACAGTTATTATATGATAAATAAAATACAACTACAGAATCCCTTATTAACTATAGAGCAGCCCCTTACTATTCACTCTGACAGATTTGATTACAACTTTACTTATGGCGCATCTTCCTATAGTAAAGGCGCGGTTTTTTTATCACAGCTTGGTTATATTATTGGAAAAGAAAACCTTGCCAAAACAATTAAAAGATATTATAATGAATTTAAATTCAAGCATCCTACGCCAAACGATTTTAAAAGAGTAGCTGAAAAAGTTTCTGACTTAGAACTAGAGTGGTATCTAAATGACTGGACTAGAACAACAAATAAGGTTGATTATGATCTCGAGGTTTTTGATAAAGATTCAAGAGATCTTTCTATTAAAAGAATCGGTAGAATACCCATGCCTCTTGAGGTTTTAGTTTCTTTTAGTGACGGCTCTACGGCTATGTATTATATTCCTGTTGATTTAATGCAGGGCAACAAGCCTTTTGATAATAATGTTATCATTCTTGAGCCTTGGTCTTGGGTTAACACGAAATATGTTTTTGAAATTCAAGGAAACAAAAAAGTTGTAAAAATAGAAATTGACCCTTCAAAAAGACTCGCAGACATTAATCAAAACAAGAACATCCTAGAATTTTTAGAATGATTAAATCACTTAAAAGCGAAAAAAAAATAGAGAAAATTTTTGATGATGGTTTTGTCCTAAAACAAGGGACACTTTGCTTAAGGGGTTATGATTTTAAAGACGATGAAAAACTTTTTGGCGTTAGCGTTTCGAAAAAAAACTTTAAGCTTGCGGTTAAAAGAAATCTTTTGAAAAGAAGGCTTCGTGAATCAATAAGAAAAAACAAAAGTGTTGAAAAAATAAAAATCGGTGTGTCTTTTTTTTTATTATACAACTCTTCAAAAGAGATTTCGTTTGAAGAATTAGAAACTAAAACAAGTCTCTTAATTGAAAAATTAATTTCTGAGGTTAATTAGTCTTTGTAAAATCCCCCTTTCGGTATTTAGTGGTAATACATTGCTGTGTGTGGAATTCCATCTTCCATATACTCCTCTCCTTTAGCCACAAACCCGTGTGAAGAATAAAATTCTTTTAAGTGCGATTGCGCTGAAATTTTTATAGGTGATTGTTTGTTCGTTTTTAAGTGCTCTAATGATTTCTCAACTAAAAGGTGCCCATAACCTTCTCCTCTATAGTTTTTTTTAACAACCGCTCTTCCAAACGACGCTTCTTTAAAATAAATATTTTCATTAAAAACTCTAGTGTAACCAACAAGTTCATTGTTGATAATTAGCAATACGTGGTCTGCCTTTTCATCTTTTCCGTCAATGTCTTGGTATATACACTCTTGTTCTACAACAAAAACTTCAGATCTTAAACTAAAAATATCGTTAATTTCTTTTCTTGACAGTTGATCCCAAGCCTTTACTTCTAACCTCATTAAAATTCTTTATTTATCAATTTTATTCACTCGTCTCTCGTGTCTACCCCCTTCAAAATCTGTTTTTAAAAAAACTTCCACTATTTCTAAAGCTTCTTTAATTGATAGAAATCTTGCAGGTAAACTTAAAATATTAGCATCATTATGTTTTCTTATTAGTTCTGCTATTTCTTTACTCCAACACAATCCCGCTCTAACTCCTTTATATTTATTAGCAACCATACTTACGCCGTTTCCTGTTCCACACATAATAATTCCTTTTTTGTTTTTATTATTAGAAATTTCCTTTGCAAGTGGATGGATAATGTCCGGATAATCAACGCTCTTTCCAGAATTATCTCCTAAATTTTCCACAACATATCCGTTATTTTTTAAAAAATTATTAACGGCATTTTTTAATTCAACCCCAGCGTGATCGTTTGAAATAAGTATGTTCATTGTTTGTTAGTTGTTTATTAGTTGTTTATTTTATTTGATAACTCTGTTACCTTGTTCGTTTTTTAAATTTAATTCTCTTTTATTATTATTTATTATATGTTTAATAACAATGTTAACTCAATTATTAACATAAAATTTAGTCTTAATTATTAACATTTATTTTTATTAACATGCTTTTAATAAACATATAAAATGTTGATTTCTAAGTTTTTATTTCTTGTTTTTTGTTAATTAACGTTTAATATTTTTATAAGAAAATAATCTCTTTTTATTTTATACTATAAATTAACAAGCAATCATAAGGTTAAAAATTTATTTTAAAATTTATTTATTATTTAATAGTTGTTCATTACTCTTTTATAACTCACTTTAAGTTAAATAAAATTAACTTAGCAGTTCAATGAAAAAAAAAGATAATAATTTATTAACTAATCACCTTTTGTCTTTTTTCGAGAAATCTCCAAAAAGAAAATATAATTATAGACAGCTATTAAACCAGTTGCCTTATCAAGTTAAAAAAAACGATATTAAAGAAGCTTTATTTTTACTCGAGCAAAGAAAAAGAATTAAACAAATAAATCCAGGCAGCTATATTCTAAACAAAGTTAATAAAACCCTAGAGGGAGTTTTAGATAAAACAAATAGTGGATCGGGTTATATTGTAAGGAAAGAAGTTGAAAAAGATGTTTTTGTTTCTGAAAAAAATATTTTAAATGCTTTTGATGGAGATTTAGTTCAATTTGTAATGGTATCAAACAGAGAGGCTAAAATCATTAAAATAAAAGAAAGAAAAAAAATAAACTTTGTAGGAGTAACAAAAAGCATATCCAACAGACTTTTTGTTTCAACAACCGGAAAAAAAGATAAAATAGATTTTTTAATTACGGAGCCAAAAAAAATAAAAGACAATCAGTTAGTTGTGGTAGGTTTTTTAAACTGGGACAAAGAGCATCCAGAAGCTAAAATTATCAAAACAATAGGCGAACAAGGTGTAGTTGATAATGAAATACATGCTATTTTACAAGAGTATAATTTGCCATATGACTTTTCTGACGAGCTAATAAAAGAAGCAGAGAATTTAAAAAAACTTCAAAACATTAAAGAAACAAACAAAAGAAAGGATTTAAGAAATATAACAACAATAACAATTGATCCTGAAGACGCAAAAGATTTTGACGATGCTATTTCTATAGAAATAAAAAAACATAAAACAGAAATAGGAATACACATCGCAGACGTATCGCATTTTTTAAAAAAAGATTCAATTTTAGACAAGGAAGCCTATACAAGAGGAACCTCCGTTTATTTAGTTGATAGAGTTGTGCCTATGCTTCCTGAATCGCTTTCAAATAATTTATGTTCTTTAAGACCAAACGAAGATAAATATACCTTTTCAGCCCTATTTACTTTTAATGAAAAACATCAAATAATAGACCAGTGGTTTGGAAAAACAATAATTAATTCAAATCAAAGGTTCAGCTATAACGAAGCACAATATATAATAGAAACCAAAAAAGAAACAATTCCTAAAGAGGTGTCTTTATCAAAAGAATCTTATCAAATTAAAAAAGAAATAAAAGAAGGAATAATATTGTTAAACAAAATAGCAATAGAACTTAGAAGTAAGAGAATAAATAAAGGGTCAATCTTATTTAATAAAAAAGAAGTAAAGTTTATTTTAAATAAAGAAAAAGAACCTATCAGTACGGTAATTAAAGAAACGAAAGCCTCAAACAAACTTGTAGAAGAGTTTATGTTATTAGCAAACAAAAAAGTTGCAGAAATTTTTTTAAAACAAAAAAACAAACAAAATATTTATAGAGTTCATGATCAGCCAGATGAAGAAAAACTAATAGCATTAGAAAGAATAATTAAAAACCTTGGCTATAAAAACAGGTTTGGAAGCTATAAAAATTTACATCACAACATAAATGATCTTTTAAAAAAAGTAGACCAAACACCAGAAAAAAATTTAATAGATACCCTTGTGATTAGAAGCATGAGTAAAGCTAAATATAGTTCAAAAAACATTGGTCACTTTGGCTTGTCTTTTGAAAAGTATACTCATTTTACTTCTCCTATTAGAAGATATCCAGACGTTATAGTTCATAGAAACCTAGAAAACATTTTATACAACATTCAAAAAACCAACAATAATCTTGA
Organism: uncultured Flavobacteriaceae bacterium; assembly: GCA_938088195.1. Lineage (GTDB taxonomy): Bacteria > Bacteroidota > Bacteroidia > Flavobacteriales > Flavobacteriaceae > MAG-121220-bin8. The sequence goes on from CALKEO010000050.1 coordinate 38,499, forward strand.
AGACCAGTGTCTTTATTTGTCAGGAAGAGAAGAGTTATCAACAAAAGCAGAAAGAAGCTCTATTAAGTTTATGCAAGTAAAATATATGTCTTCAAAAATTAATAAAAAATATATAGGGGTTGTTTCAGGTATAATGGAAAGGGGAGTTTTTATAGAAATTAAAGAAAATAAATGTGAAGGTTTTGTAAGAGCTAAAGATATTCCTGGAGATTATTTTGTGTTTAATGAAAAAGAATTTTTAATGTTGGGAAGAAATACAAAAGAAGAGTATAGACTGGGAGATGAAGTTTTGGTTAAGGTTAAGGGGGTAAATGAAAACAAAAAACAAATTGATTTTTTATTATTAGAAAAACTTTAATTTTATAAAACAGATTATTAAATGAGCGAGTTTTTTCCTGCTATACCAATTGGAATTGTTTTAGCCTTTACTATTGGTCCAGTTTTTTTTACTGTCTTAGAAACTAGCATCAGCAAAGGGGTTAAGGCGGCAATTTTTGTAGACATTGGCGTTGTTCTTTCAGACGTATTGTTTTTTGTGATTGCCTTTTTTAGCACAAACAGCCTTTTAAAGTCTATAGAGGAAAACACAGATTCCTGGTATTTTTTAGGGGGCGTGCTTTTGGTTGCTTATGCCGGGGTGAGTCTTATTAAAATCATTCAAGAAAAAAACAGCCCAGAAAATAAAGAAGGCGCTTTAATTGAAAACAGCCCAAACCTTTTAAAAATGGTTCTAAAAGGGTTTTTGTTAAACATTATAAACGTTGTTGTTCTTTTTTATTGGGTAGGAATCATACTTTATTTTGGTCCCCAGCTAGAAATGAACGAATCTAAAATATATTTGTTTTTTATTATAATAATATCCACCTACTTTACAATTGATTTAGGTAAAATATATCTAGCCCAACAACTTAAAAAAAGACTTACAGACATAGTTATTAAAACTATAAAAATAGTTGTAAACTCTTTTATAGTGATCTGTGGTCTGTTTTTGATTTTTAAAGGGATTGTATAAAAAAACCCTCCGGTTAAGGAGGGTTTTGAGGCACCGAGCGGATTCGAACCGCTGTACAAGCTTTTGCAGAGCTCTGCCTAGCCACTCGGCCACAGTGCCATTTGATGTGCAAAACTACATTTTTTTAAATTTTGTTTTCTCTTTTTTTAGATAATTTTACAGCAACGCTTTCAACATCTCCGTTAATAGGAGGGCAAATTTTACTTACCGAAATAGTAATTTTTTGAATTCTATTGTCCTCGTTTAAAGCTCTGTTTAAAATACGCTCAGCAACTGTTTCTAAAAGCTTGGAAGGAATAGACATTTCTTCTACAATTACCTTATTAAGAAAAACATAATCGATAGCATCGTCTATTTTATCTGTTAAGGAGGCTTTTCCTAAAGCTCCTTTTGCCCACAAATTAACCAAGTATTCGCTTCCAATAATACTTTCCTCTTTTAAGCATCCATGAAAACAGTAACAGCGAACATTTTTTAAATAAATTTCTACCATAAAAAACAGTCAAAGATAAATAAAGAATAGAGATGAATTCTTTAACTTTGATTTTTATTTTATTTTGTTGGAATCAAAAAATTTTATTGAGCAAATCATTGAAGAGGACCTTAAAAAGGGGTTATCGCCTTCAAAATTAAAATTTAGATTTCCTCCAGAGCCCAACGGCTTTTTACACATAGGGCACGTTAAGGCAATCTGTATAAATTTTAGCTTAGCCAAAAGATACAATGCTCCAATAGTGTTGAGGTTTGACGATACAAATCCAGAAAAAGAGGAAGAAAAATACATACAGGCCATAAAGAAAGATGTTTCTTGGCTTGGTTTCGACTGGGACGAAGAACGATATGCCTCTGATTATTTCGAAACCCTTTACAATTGGGCGGTAGACCTAATAAAAAAAGGGAAGGCCTACATAGACTCTCAGAGCTCAGAAGAAATAGCAGAGCAAAAAGGAACCCCGACCCGTCCAGGGTTTAACAGCCCACACAGAAACAGATTAGCAGAAGAGAATCTAGATCTTTTTAACAAAATGAAAGATGGTGCTTTTGATGAGGGCACACATGTTTTAAGGGCCAAAATCGACATGAGCTCCACCAACATGCTTATGCGAGATCCTGTTATATATAGGGTGCTTAAAAAAAGTCACCCTAGAACTAAAAATGATTGGATTATTTATCCTATGTATGATTGGGCACATGGCGAGTCTGATTATATTGAACAGATATCTCATTCGCTGTGTACACTTGAATTTGAGCCCCACAGGGAACTATATGATTGGTTTTTAGATCAAGTGTTTGAAGCCAACAAAATTAGACCCAAACAAAGAGAATTTGCCAGATTAAACTTGAGCCACACAATTACCTCAAAAAGAAAACTAATGCATTTAGTTGACAAAGGTCATGTATCCGGATGGGACGACCCAAGAATGCCAACAGTGTCGGGCTTGAAAAGAAGAGGCTATCCGCCAAGCGCGCTTGTTTCTTTTGTTAAGACTGCTGGTGTAGCTAAAAGAGAAAATGTCATTGAAGCTTCCCTTTTAGAGTTTTGCGCCAGAGAAGAATTAAACAAATCGTCTAAAAGAGCCATGGTTGTTTTAGACCCGCTTAAAATTACTATTACAAATTATCCAGAGGGTCAAACAGAACATATAAGTTCTGAAAACAATCCGGAAGACCCTGAATCGGATTTTAGAGAAATTCCTTTCTCAAGAGAATTATTTATCGAAAGAGAAGACTTTAAGCCAGAAGCGAACAGAAAGTTTTTTAGACTCAAACTTGGTAAAGAGGTACGGCTCAAAAGCGCATACATAATTCGTGCTAATGAGGCTGTATATAACGATAATCAAGAAATTATTGAGGTAAAGTGTACTTATGACCCGTTAAGCAAAAGCGGAAGCGGAACAGAAGAAAGCCAAAGGAAGGTGAAAGGAACGCTTCACTGGGTATCAAAAAAACAAGCTTTTCCAATAGAGGTTAGAGAATACGACAGGTTGTTTTTACACCCATCTCCATCAACTGCAAAAAATAATGATGAGCTTTCGCAGATGCTAAATCCAAATTCAAAAAAAATTACTAAAGCTTTTGCAGAACCGTCTTTGAAGTCTTCTAAACCCGGAAACAGGTACCAATTTCAAAGAAAAGGCTATTTTGTTGTGGACAAGGACACAACCCCAGACCAAATTGTTTTTAACAAAACAGTTGGGCTCAGAGATAATTGGAAAAACTCTTAGCTAGATTTTTCTTTATTTTCTTTCCTTGCTGCTGCTTTTTTCATTTCTTCTCCAATTTGATTACTTGCCGTAAACGAAGCAACCATGTTGTTTAACATTTCTGATCCCGCCTGAGGAGAGTTCGGAAGTAAGATTAAATTACTGTTAGTAGCCCCCCCAACCGACTGAAGCGTATCATAGTGTTGTGTTACTACAATTAAAGCGGAGGCTTCTTGAGAATTTATGTCCACATTATTTAAAACCTTTACAGAATCTTCCAGCCCCCGAGCAATTTCTCTTCTTTGGTCGGCTATACCCTGCCCCTGCAGCCTTTTGCTTTCTGCTTCTGCTTTTGCCTTTTCAACGATCAATATCCTTTGGGCATCTCCCTCAAACTGTGCAGCAACTTTTTCTCTTTCAGACGCGTTAATTCTATTCATTGCCTCTTTTACCTGAAGATCTGGATCTATATCAGTAACAAGTGTCTTAATAATGTCGTATCCATAATTAAGCATCGCTTCGTTGAGCTCAGACTTTACTGCAATTGCCACATCATCTTTTCTTTCAAAAACATCGTCTAATTTCATTTTAGGTACCTCAGCCCTTACAACATCAAAAACGTAAGAGGTAATTTGGTCTTGGGGAAAATCTAACTTATAAAAAGCCTCATAAACCTTGTCCCTGATAACTTTGTACTGAACAGAAACTTTAAGTTTCACAAAAACATCATCTTTGGTTTTGGTCTCAACAACAACATCTAATTGTTGAATTTTCAAACTGATTCTTCCTGCTACTCTGTCTATAATAGGAATTTTTAACTGAAGTCCTGACTGGCGGGTGCTAGTATATTTGCCGAACCGTTCAATTAGAGCAGAGGTTTGTTGTTTGACCACAAAAAAGGTTCCAAATAGAAGAAGAATAACAAGAATTATAATTAAAGGGGTTATAAAAAACATAGGCTTAGGTTAATGGTTACACACTACAATATACAAATATCATGCCGCACAAGAAGGGGACTATTTTATGTGTGAGACAAGCGCTTCAATCCTTTTTATAGCACTATTTTTGCCAATTACTTCCAGTGTCATAAATAAATCCGCGCCAGAAAGTTTTCCAACAACAGCAAGCCTAACAAGGCCTAAAGCTTTACCAAAATTTAAACCAGAGGTTTTTGTAAAATGCTCTAATGAGATTTTGATTTCTTTGGCCTTAAAAACATTAGTTTCTAAAAAGCAACAACTTAATTTTAAAAGCTCTGATGTAGCATTAGAGCCACAAAGCTTTTTAACGGCTTTTACATTATAACTTTTAGGTTTGTTAAAAAAGTAAAATGAAGAAGAGGTTAATTCTGTCAATAAATTTAGACGAGGCCTAATGAGCTCGGCAATAGTAGCAAGATTGTCAGGGTCGAAGTTTATTCGATTTTCTTCTAAAGAAGTTTTTAGTAGCTCAACAAGCTTTTCTTTCTTTAAACCTTGAATGTGCTGTTGGTTAAACCAAATGTTTTTTTCATGATCAAATCTTGCCCCAGAGTTGTTTAAGTTTTTCAATGAAAAAGCGTTTATAAGCTGCTCCAAAGTAAAAAACTCTTTTTCGTTTCCCGGATTCCAACCAAGCAATGATAAAAAGTTCACTAAAGCACCAGGCAAAAACCCAGCTTCTTTGTATCCATCAATAATTTGATTGTCAAGGCTCCATTTAATTGGGAAAACCGGAAAACCAAACTTCTCACCATCTCTCTTAGACAACTTGCCCTTACCCACTGGCTTTAAAATTAATGGAAGGTGAACAAACTTGGGTTTTCTCCACTCAAAGGCCTCGTATAAAAGCCAGTGCAATCCAAGCGAAGGCAACCATTCTTCGCCTCTAATTACGTGGGAAATGTTCATGTGGAAGTCGTCTACAACATTAGCAAAATGATAGGTAGGGTTTCCATCACTTTTGTATAAAACCTTATCGTCCATTAGAGAAGAAGAAAAAACCACTTTTCCCCTTAAAACATCGTAGCAAATAACATCTCTTTCGGCAGGGGTTTTAAACCGCACAACATAGCCCCCCTTCTTTATAAGTTTAGCAGTTTCTTCCTTGTTTAGAGTCAGAGAGTTTTTAAAATTTTGACGATTAAGCGCATTGTAAATAAAAGTTTCTCCATTTTTTTCTGAGTTATGTCGCGCATTGTCTAAATCCTCTTTGGAGTCAAATGCAACATAGGCCTTATCAAGCGCCATTAACCTATCTATTTGATCTTTGTAAAGCTTTTTCCTTTCACTTTGCTTGTATGGACCAAGCTCACCTCCCCTTGTTGGCCCTTCGTCTATGTTAAGACCACACCAGCTAAGAGACTCTAAAATGTGTTTTTCGCTACCCTCTACATACCTTGCTTGATCGGTGTCTTCTATTCGCAATATAAAGTCACCCTTGTTTTTCTTAGCAAACAAATAATTAAACAGAGCCGTTCTCAGCCCCCCTATGTGCAAGGGGCCTGTTGGACTGGGAGCGAAACGAACTCTAACTTTATTAGACATTTTAATTTTTTGCTAAAATACACCCTTGTAAAAGATTTATATAAATTTTTTTCTTCTTTTTCGTCTTCTCACGAAAAGAGAGCGTATAGTTTTAAATTATAAATAACAGGGCGAATTTTATTATATGATCGAAGAGGCTATATTTGCAAAAAAAAAACTGTGCCAGTAGAGTTTATTTACAACACGAAATTTAGACTTAAGAACGAGTCTGATTTTAATGATTGGATTAAGGAAATAGCCATCTCTGAGGGCTTTAGTGTTGGCAATTTAAATTATGCTTTTTTTGACGATGAGGGGTTAAAGGCCTTAAACAACAAATTTTTAAATCACGATTACTACACAGATGTCATTTCTTTTAATGAGTCTAAAGGATTCGTGATTAACGGAGACATTGCTATTTCAGTTGAGAGGGTCAAAGAGAATTCAACAAAATACAACACCTTTTTTGAAAAAGAAATGTTGCGCGTGATGGCACACGGCCTATTACACCTTATGGGCTTTGACGACAAAACCGACTTGGAAAGGATTGCGATGCAAAATGCAGAAAATATTAAAATTAAAATGTTCCACGTGGAACAGTAAGCTATGTTTAATTCGACTTATGATGTAATTGTGGTTGGTGCCGGACACGCAGGCTCAGAGGCCGCTGCCGCTGCTGCCAATATGGGTAGCAAAACACTGCTGATCACAATGAATTTACAAAATATAGCACAAATGTCCTGTAATCCTGCTATGGGCGGTATTGCAAAAGGTCAGATTATCAGGGAGATTGACGCTATTGGAGGCTATAGCGGGATTGTAACTGACCGCACAGCTATTCAGTTCAAGATGTTAAACATGTCTAAAGGCCCGGCCATGTGGAGTCCAAGAGCTCAATCAGACCGCATGAGGTTTGCCGAATGTTGGAGGGGTTTGCTGGAGCAAACAAACAATTTGGATTTTTATCAAGAAATGGTTTCTGGACTACTTGTTTCAAAGGGTGCAATTATTGGAGTTAAAACCTCTCTTGGTCTTGAAATCAAAGCTCGAGCAGTTGTTTTAACAAACGGAACGTTTCTAAATGGCCTTATTCATATTGGAGAAAAGCAGTTTGGCGGAGGAAGAGCCGGAGAGAAGGCTTCTACAGGAATAACAGAAGAGTTGGTTGATTATGGCTTTAAATCTGGAAGAATGAAAACGGGAACACCCCCGAGAGTTGACGGAAGGTCGTTGAATTATTCTGTTATGTCAAAACAGCCAGGAGACATTAGCCCTGGAAAATTTTCCTTTTCCCCAAGCACCCAACCCTTAAAAAAACAGTTGGATTGCCACATGACACACACTAGCCCGGAAGTACATGAGCTTTTAAAAGAAGGCTTCGACAGGTCTCCTATGTTTAATGGTTCAATTAACAGTACTGGCCCAAGATACTGTCCGTCAATTGAGGACAAGATTAACCGTTTTGCAAACAAGGAAAGTCATCAAATTTTCGTTGAACCCGAGGGTTGGAATACTGTTGAGGTATATGTGAACGGATTTTCAACCTCTCTGCCCGAGGACATTCAGTTTAGGGCGCTATCGTCTGTTAAGGGCTTTGAAAATGTTAAGTTTTTTAGACCAGGCTATGCTATTGAATATGACTATTTTCCACCAACCCAACTAAAAAATAGTTTAGAAACCAAGCCCGTTTCTGGTTTGTTTTTCGCTGGCCAAATAAATGGAACGACAGGTTATGAAGAGGCTGCTGCTCAAGGCTTAATGGCTGGTATCAATGCTCATTTGAAGATTACGGAGAAATCGCCATTTATCCTAAGGCGAAACGAAGCTTACATTGGCGTTCTAATAGATGATCTCATAACAAAAGGCACAGATGAGCCTTATAGAATGTTTACATCAAGGGCAGAATACAGAACGCTTTTACGACAAGACAATGCCGATTTACGACTTACAGAATTGTCTTACAATTTAGGTTTAGCAAACTTTAAAAGCCTAGACCGGGTTAATAATAAGCGTAAGGATACAAAAGATTTTGTTTCCTTTTTTCAAAAAACTAGCGTAAAGCCAGAAATTATAAACCCTATTTTAAAAAAGAATAAGTCTTCAGAAATCAAACAGTCCGTCAAGCTCTATAAAATTTTCTCAAGACCAAACATTTCATTGGATGAAATTTCAAAGGTTCAAGCAGTTAAAGATTTCGTTTTATCTAACAACTATGACAAAGGCGTTTTAGAGCAAACAGAAGTTCAGGTTAAGTACTCTGGATATATAGAAAAAGAGAGGGCCAATGCCGAGAAGTTAAACAACCTGGAGAATATTAAGATACCATCATCGTTTTCCTATTCAAAAGTAAATTCCTTGTCAACAGAAGCTGTTCAAAAACTTGAAGAAATTAGACCAACAACACTGTCTCAAGCCTCCAGAATAAGCGGTGTTTCACCAAACGACATAAGCGTTCTAATGGTTTATATGGGGAGGTAATTTAGTGTTCCACGTGGAACAAATCATCAAATGAAAAAACAAAAAAAATTTTTTAAAGTAAGAGACCATTTTTTGAGTAACGAAATTTTTTCTTTGACTTATGATCAGGACAAGGCCATGTTTCTCACTACTCCAAAACCTGATGAAGACAAAATGGAGTCTTATTATGAATCATCAAGATATATTTCTCACCAAAAAACAGCGAAGGGTTTTTTTTCAAAAGCCTATTTTTTCTCAAGACAATTCACAACCTTACTAAAAACACAAATGATTTCAAGTTTGTTTTTAAAGCCAGGAAAAGTCCTCGACGTTGGTTCGGGCACAGGGGAGTTACTAGCTGCTTTAAAAAATCAAGGATGGAAAGTAAAAGGCATAGAGCCAAACAATGCAGCAAAAGAATCAGCGACTAAACTGGGGATTAACCACGAACACAGTTTAGACGATGTTGAAAAAAACAGTCAAGATTTAGTTGTTTTTTGGCATTCTTTAGAACACGTATATGACCTACAGAATACGCTAAAAAAAGTGAAAAAAATTTTAAAACCCTCAGGAATTTTAATGGTAGCCTGTCCAAATTATGAGTCTTGGGACGCAAAGTATTATGGCAATTCTTGGGCCGCTTGGGACGTCCCTAGGCATTTGTCACACTTCTCTTCAAAATCTTTAAACATTATTTTAAAACCTCAAGGCTTTAAAATAGTTAGAAAATCACCTCTTTTTTTAGACGCAATATATGTTTCGATTTTATCAGAAAAAATAAATAAGAATACATTGGCCTTTTTAAAAGGATTGATTGTTGGGTTAGTTTCGAATCTGGCGGGTTTTTTCACTAAAAAGTATTCTTCCCACGTCTATTTTTTTAAAAACACGTGAATTAAGCGTTTTAAGCAACCTATTTATATAGTTATATCGGATAGAGTAAGCCTAAGAAATCAGGCTTTTCAGGAGGCTTTTAAACAAGCCATTTTCAATAAGAAAAACTTATTTAAACGACAAAAACAATAACCTAAAGCAATGCAACACCCATCATTGCTAAAATAAAATAGATGGTTATTGTTTTTGCGCCCTCATAGTTTTTTGCAACCCTTTGTCCAAATAATAGAACTAGTAGGGCCGTTGAGCCCAAAACCAATCCAATTAATGCGGCTTTGTTCGTTCCCTTATAAAGTATTTCAATAACGCCAACAAAACATAAAAGGCCAGACAATATCTCAAGAATTGTAACGACATAAAAAGCCAGTAGAATTAACGGTTTTTTAAAAGTTTTCCCTAGCAGCTCAATTAAAAATGCGACATTCCCTTTTTTATCAAACAACTTGTCAAGACCGCTTTGTATAAATACAATTGAAAAGAATAGTAATATAAAAAGTAAAGTAATTTTTAGTGGAAGCATAATTAATTGTTTTTAGCCTTATGTATTAAACGTGTTAATTTTAAGGACAGGTCAGTAAAAATCATATTTGGATTACCGTTTGACTGTACTTGAAGATAGGCCTTTTCCAGTTCGTCAGAAATTTCTTCAATATTAGCTCCCTCAATAAAATTAGAAAAACTCTCAAAATTAAAGTCTGAGGATGGAGAAAAATAAGTAATTTTTTTAAGCCCATAATTTACCATAAGAGCTTGCCTGAACAGCTCTAGACTGTAATCAATAAACCGTTTCTGGGTCTCTCTCCCAGATTTTGCGATTGTTTTACTCCAATGAAGGAGATCTAAAACAGCTTCTTTATTTTTCTTTACCAGAAAAGCAGACCTTACCCAAGATTTAAACCATTCTTCAAACCTTAAGTTGTTTTCTTGGCCTTTAGCTAAGGAAAGAGCATTGCCGTAATTTCCATTACTTTGTAAACAAGCGTTTTTAGCCACCTGTTCCGAAAAGCCTTTGTTTTTTAAAGCTTTTAAAACAATAGAGTTGGGTATTTTTTTTAAATAAGTTTTTTGACACCTAGAAAGCAATGTGTCCATTAGCAACGACTCGTCCTCAGCAATAAACAGGAATAATGTTTTTTCAGGCGGCTCCTCAATTAACTTGAGAAGCTTATTGGTTGCGCTTGCATTCATTTTTTCAGCCATCCAAAGGATAACCGCTTTCCAGCCTCCCTCATAAGGCTTTAAAGAAATTTTACTAATAAGGTTTTCAGCCTCATCTTTACCAATTTTTCCCTGTTTATTCTCAATGCCTAATTTGGAATACCAATCAAACAAGCTTCCATAAGGATTCGTATGTAAGAATTCTCTCCAGCTGGATATAAAATTAGAAGAAATTGCCTTGCTTTTTACGTCTTGGTTATTAGCCACGGGATAAATAAAATGTAAATCGGGATGTTTAATTTCGCTAATTTTTAAGCTACAAGAGTCGCTAAGATTTTTAGAGTTATTACAAAGTACAGATCTCGCATATGCTAGCGCCATTGGCAAGGCGCCAGAACCCTCAGCCCCGACAATTAATTGACAATGTGGGATTCTTCCAGAAACAGAGTTTTTTTGAAAAAAATTTTTAACAGGATCGTTTCCAATAACGTCTTCAAATAACATAAATCAAATATAAAATTTATAATCTTTAAAGTTAACAATTACATATATTTGGTATCAAAATTTAGTAAAAATGATTTCAATAAACGAATACGACTTCAAAATGCGAAGAGCCATAATAAGAGTCGATTTTAATGTGCCAATTGATTCGCAAAAAAACGTATTGGATAATTCAAGAATTAAAGCGGCAAAATCGACAATTTTTAAAGTAATAAACGATGGAGGAAGTGTTATTTTAATGTCTCATTTAGGAAGGCCAAACGGAAAAGACCTGAACCTTTCTTTGAGGCATATTATTCCAGAGTTAGAGAAAATTTTAAATCATAAAGTTTTATTTGCAGATGATTCAATGGGGCCTGCTACACAAGCGATTTCGAAAAATCTAAAGTCAGGAGAAATATTGTTATTGGAAAACTTAAGATTTTATCCTGAGGAGACAAATGGTGATGAAGATTTTGCAAAGCAACTTTCATCTTACGCAGATTGTTATATAAACGATGCTTTTGGTACAGCACACAGAGCTCATGCTTCAACGACTGTTATTGCTAAATTTTTTAAGAACAATAAATTTTCTGGCCATTTACTTTCTAAAGAAGTAGATGCAATTAACAAAGTTCTTGAAACAGGAAAAAAACCAATTTTAGCTATTTTAGGAGGCGCAAAGGTCTCTTCAAAAATTCCAATTATTAAAAGCATAATGAGTAAAGTAGATGAGATTATTATTGGTGGAGGGATGTCTTTTACTTTTATTAAAGCTTTGGGAGGAAACATCGGGAATTCAATATGCGAGGACGATAAATTAGATCTTGCAATATCAATCCTAGAAAAAGCAAAACAAAAAGGAATTACAGTGCATCTTCCAGTTGATGTAGTATGTTCTAAAGAATTTTCTGACAAGGGAGATAAAAAAGTACATAATATTAATTCAATCCCTAGTGATTGGCAAGGTTTAGACGCAGGGCCACAATCTAGAGAAAATTTTTCTGTTGTTGTTAAAAGAGCCAGTACAATTTTGTGGAACGGTCCTATTGGCGTTTTTGAATTAAGCAGCTTTGCAAACGGCACTATTTCTTTAGGGGAATCAATAATAGAAAGCACAAAAAAAGGTGCTTTTTCATTAGTTGGAGGAGGCGATTCAGTTTCTGCTGTTAAAAAATTTAATTTTCAAGACAAAGTAAGTTATGTTTCAACTGGTGGAGGAGCGATGCTTGAAAGCCTTGAAGGAAAAGAACTCCCAGGGATAGTTGCGTTATCCAATTAAAAAATTTCTATGAGATTTAAATTTTTATTATTCTTAGTTTTTTTAAATTCTTGCAACAACACCCCTTCCAATTATAAGCCAAGATCTAGCGGGAATATAAACACTGTTACTGTAATTATTAATAATGATCTTTGGAATTCAGCTGTTGGGAGCGCCATGAGAAACGCTTTTGCGTCTGAATTTATTGGGTTGCCACAAATTGAACCAATTTTTAATTTAAAACAAATGCCATTTGAAGCGTTTTCTGGTTTTTCAAGAGAAAGTAGAAATATAATCTTAATTCAAAAGACTAATAAAGACAACGTTATTTTTGAAACTGACAAATATGCACAGCCTCAATTTTTGGTTGCGATTACTGGAAAAAACCAAACAGACATAATACAGTCCGTTGAAAACAACAAGAAAAGAATTATATCTCTGATCAAAAAAAATGAAATTAGAGAGAAACAAAGAAGAATGAAAATTTCAAAACTTGAAAAAAATGGGCTAAAAGAGTTTTTGTCTTTGGATTTAATAATACCCTCCGCTTACAAAGTTTTTAAAAAAGGAGTTGAAAACACAATTTGGTTTCAAAGAGAAACCGATAAAGGAACAGTTAATGTTTTAGCCTATGTTCTGGATGAAAACAACTTCTCTAAAGGAAATAGTTTATCAGAATTAATTAAACTCAAAGATTCTGTTGGCAAGTCGTTTGTTCCAGGAAGAAACAAAAATTCTTATATGATAACGGAAGAAGCTTATGAGCCTTACACAAAAAAAACATCGGTTAGCGGACTTAGTGCCTTTGAAACGAGAGGAACTTGGGAGTTGAAAAATGATTTTATGGCAGGGCCTTTTATAAATTATTTGATTAAAGACACCATTAATAAACGAACGGTAGCACTAGAAGGTTTTGTTTTTTCACCTTCTTCTAGAAAGAGGGAATTAATTTTTGAACTAGAATCAATATTTAAAACTCTTAAGATACATAAAAAACAAGAAGGAAATTAATCTTCTAATTTGGATGATTTTCTTTTGGTTAAAGGGTTTTCGTCAGGATTATCTTCTTTCACACCTTTTTTAAATTCTTTAATTCCGCTGCCAAGACCCTTCATAAGTTCAGGAATTTTTTTTCCTCCAAACAATAAAAGTATAACTACAGCAACCAAGACAACTTGCCAAGGACCAATTGCTAAAAATAGACTTGATTTTATCATATTTACCTAATTTTATTAAGCTAAAGTATAAATAATAAAATAACTTTTTTAGTATTATGTATAAAATAAATCTCAAAAGGAGATTGTGTAGAGCTATTCTTATATTTGTTTTGTGAATAAAAAAAAAGAAAAAAAACCACTTAGAGAAAGACTTTTAAATAAGTACAGGTTAGTTGTTTTAAACGAAGCTACTTATGAGGAAAGATTCTCTTATAGACTAAGTAGATTAAATATTTTTCTTCTTTTTTCTCTTGTTTCCTTTTTAATTATTTCAATAACAATTTGCCTAATTGCTTTTACATCCATAAAAGAATATATCCCTGGTTATGACTCTACATTACTAAGAATCAACGCAGTAAAAAACATTGAGGTTTTGGACTCTCTAACTTTTGTGGTTGAAAAAAATCAGGATTATTTAAATTCTATTGGATCGGTTATTTTGGGGGAAACAACAAAAAAAGAGACACTAAACGAAGATAAAGCGCTGACCCCCTCGTCTTCTAATATTACGTTCAAAACAATCAAGGATGATTCTTTACTGAGAAAAATTGTTGAAAAAGAGGATCGCTTTAATGTTTTAGAGTCGGCATCCTCTAACGTTCAATTCGTTTTAATAAACCCAATTGTTGGACAATTGACATCGGAATTTGACTATGGCATTAAGCATTTCGGAGTTGATATCGCAGTTCCTGTGAACTCACCAGTTAAATCAATTGCCAAAGGAACAGTTGTTTTTGCTGAGTGGACTATTCAAACAGGATATGTTGTGATTATAGACCATTTATATGGGCTTACAAGCGTTTATAAACACAATAATTCGGGCCTTGTGTCTCAGGGAGATCTGGTCGAATCAGGTCAAGTAATAGCACTGTCTGGCAACACAGGAGAGCTTACCACTGGTCCTCACCTACATTTTGAACTTTGGAGAGATGGTAGCCCTGCAAATCCAGAAGACTATGTTAGCTTTGAATAATTAAATATGAGCGTAAAAGAAATAGTCGCAAAAGTATTAGCAAAATTTTTTGTTTGGAAAATCAAAAAATGGTCAAAAAAGCCAATTGAAACTCAAAACAAAGTTTTTAAAAAACTTATTGAACAGGGTCAAAAAACTAGTTTTGGAAAAGATTATAACTTCAAACAAATTAAAAATCATGAAGATTTTACAAGTCGAGTTAAAGTACAAGACTATGAAGGTTTAAAGCCATATTTTGATAGGGTAATTAATGCCGAAAAAGATGTTCTTTGGCCAGGACTACCAATTTATTTCGCCAAAACATCTGGAACGACCTCAGGGACAAAGCATATACCAATCACAAAAGATTCTATGTCAACTCATATAAACGGATCTAGAGACGCAATTTTTCATTACATAAACGAAACAGGGAACACAGACTTTTTGAATAGAAAAGTTATTTTTTTGCAAGGAAGCCCTGTGCTTGACGAGATTAAAGGAATCAAAACAGGAAGGCTATCAGGAATTGTTGCCCACTACACCCCATCATATTTGAAAAACAACATAATGCCAAGCTGGGAGACTAATTGTATCGAAGATTGGGAAAAAAAAGTTGATTATGTAACAAAAGAAACTAAGAATGAGGATATGGCGGTAATCGGAGGAATTCCACCATGGGTTCAAATGTATTTTGAAAAACTAATCAATGAGACAGGAAAAAATACAATTGGAGACTTGTTTCCAAACTTTAAACTATTTGTTTATGGAGGAGTTAATTATGAACCATACAGAGACACATTCACGAAACTTATAGGAAATAAAATAGACAGTCTAGAATACTTTCCTGCATCCGAGGGCTTTTTTGCTTATCAAGACTCTCAAAAATCAAATGAATTACTATTGCAATTAAATTCAGGAATTTTTTATGAATTTATAAAGCTTGAGGATATGGAAGAAAATTCCCCAAAAAGGTATACAGTTAAAGATGTGGAAAAAGGGATTAACTATGTCCTGATTATTTCTACCTCAGCAGGACTCTGGGCGTATAATACTGGCGATACAGTTTCGTTTACATCATTATTTCCCCATAAAATACTTGTTACGGGAAGATATAAGCATTTTATTTCAGCATTTGGAGAGCATGTCATTGGTAGTGAAGTTGAAAAGGCTTTGAAAAAAGCGTTGAAAGAGACAGAATTGATTGTTAATGAATTTACAGTTGCTCCAAAAGTAAAAACTGAGATGGGGCTACCATTTCATGAATGGTGGATTGAGTTTGAACATCTTCCAAACGACAAACATCTGAAAGCCTTGTCCGCTGAATTAGACAGTTGTATGCAATCATTAAACACTTATTACAAAGACTTAATTGAAGGAAAAATTTTAAAACCCCTTGAAATAGTAGTTTTAAAAAAAGGGACTTTTAATAATTATATGAGGAATAATGGAAAGTTGGGCGGACAAAACAAGTTGCCCAGGCTATCAAATAACAGAAAAATAGTGGAAGAAATAAAAATTAATCTTCAATTACCAGCTTAATTCTTTTGGGAATGAAATAAAAAATTTGCCTAGAATCTGATTCGTCAGATTTTTTTATTAATAATTGAAATTTAAAAGTCGCTTCAAATTTTTGGTTTAAATCAAAGATTATTTTATTTTTCTTTTTAACTGTGGCATCAGATGATTTTAATTCATCTGAAAATAAACTTAGAAGGGAGCTATTTTCAAGGCGATTTTCTTTAAAGGATTTTAAAATAATCACCTCATCATTTGTTAGAGCGATAGAACTAGTTTTATTGAAAAGCGAAACTTTAGATAAATGAAAAACTTTGTTTTGAATATTAAAGTACACAAATAAGAAAAACATTAACATTATGATAAAGATGCCAGAAAACATAAAATATTTAATTAACAAGTTTTCATTATCGCCTATTAAATTACTTTCATTAATTTTTTTGAAGGAGTTAATATTTATTATTGAAATAAAATTTTTTAACCTATCGGCGGTTAATGAATAATAAACGATATAATCTCC